>JAPUME010000323.1 GCA_027294185.1 Acidobacteriota bacterium
GCGCATCGAAAAGCTGGGGCTGGAGTTCTACCAGAAGCTCCCCGACCCGGGAGCCTATCTGCACGACTTGAACGGCCTCTTCTCCCGTTGCCAGGATGAGCTGGTCGAGCCGGAGGATTTCGAGGCCTACGTCCGCGCGCGCGATGAGGTGCTCTCGGGCCAACCCTCTTCCGATTCGGCGACCGAACGTTCCCGGCAGGAAGAGCTCCGGCGGTTGAGCGAAATTGCCCGGGCCTTCCGCAACTCCAGGAAGTTGCTCCAGGAAGAGAACTCGGTCAGTATCGGCAGCCTGATCAATGAAACGCTTCGCCTCTTCGAGCAGGAGCCGGAATTGCTGGCCGAATACCAGCAGAAGTTCCGCTACGTTTTGGTGGACGAGTTTCAAGATACCAACCTGGCGCAGATCGAGCTGCTGCGTCGGCTCGTGCTTCCCCCCTACAACGTTACGGTGGTCGGCGACGACGACCAGGCCATTTATCGCTTCCGTGGAGCTTCCTACGGGAGCTTCCAGCTTTTCGGCGAACTTTTCCCGGGGCATCGAACGGTTTCGCTCTTTGAGAATTACCGCTCGACGAAGAGAATCTTGCGCGTGGCCGAAGCCGTTATCGCGCAGAACGGCGCGGCACGATACCGGGAGAAGAAACCGTTGCAGACGCCCCACGGCGAGGGGTCGAAAGTGTTTCTGGTCAACTCGCCCGATTACCGCGCCGAGGCCGGCTGGGTTGGGGGGGAAATCGAGCGCCTCAAGGGGCAGGGGAGGCCGCTGGGAGAAATCGCGGTGCTCTATCGTTCCCACAGCAATCGCGACCTGCTGGTGGAGGAATTGCGGCGGCGCAATCTACCGTTTTCGATTCGCGGCCTCTCTGTCCTTTCCGCCACTGTGTTGCGTGACCTCCATGCGTACCTGGAGGTGATTCTCCGTCCGCATTCGAGTATCAGCCTGATCCGGATTCTGCTCATGCCGAAATGGCGGCTGCCCGAGGACTGGGCTCTCGAGCTTCGCCGCAGGGCGGAGAAGAACCGCCGATCGCTCTTCTCTGAGATTCTGAAAGAGGAGAACACTCTCTGGAAGGCGGACCTGGAAAAATCCTGCTGGTCGGAACTGAAGAGCCTCCTGCGAGGGTTCAAACGCAGGGCCGAGCGGCAGCCGGTGACGGAGCTGGTTTCGGCCCTGGTGGACCGGCTCCAGCTTCGCCTGCTGCCTCATCAGCCCGACCACCGCTACATCAAAGCCTTCTTTGAATTCCTGAAAGAGTGGGAGGAGAAGAGCGAGACTCGGAAGCTTGCGGAATTCATGGAATACCTGGACTATTTCCGCCAGGCCGGGGGAAAAATCGATGCCCCCGAGCCGAGCGACCTCTCACAGGCGCTCCAACTGATGTCAATTCATTCGGCGAAGGGGCTGGAGTTTCCCGTGGTCTTCATTCTCGGCGTTGCCGCGGGGAGGTTCCCGCACCGGTTCGAGAAATCGAGAATCGAATTTCCCGCGGAGCTCGTCAAGGGTCCCATACCGCCGGGAGACTTCCATCTGCAAGAGGAGACGCGCCTCTTCTATGTAGCCCTTACGCGGGCGAAGGAGCGGCTCTACATCTCCGGCATGTCGAAGCCGCGCAGGAAACCTTCCTGGTTCGTGGAAAAGCTTCTCGCGAACGGTTTGCTGGCCGGAAAGGACCTGGAGCAAGTCGAGGCGCCGCCTGTCGGACCCGCTCCCGCCGATGGGTCGGGCAGCGGCGCGCCGCGCGCCGATTCTTCCACTTCCCCGCAGCCGACCCTGGTCGAGGGGGCAGGGAAGTCGCCTTACTTCTATGCGGACGTCTCCGGCTGGGCGGCGGAGGATTTGCCGCAGCTCGCATCGGAGAAATTGTCGCTGTCGGCATCTGCGGTCGAAACCTATAAGACGTGTCCTTTGAAGTTCAAGCTGGGCCACTACTCGAAAGTGCCGACCGGCCCTCACCCTGCCCTCACCTTCGGCAACATCATGCATGTCTGTGTCAAACGGTACTTTGAATTGCGAAAAAATAAGACGCCCACCTTTGAGGAGATGAAAAAGATTTACGAGTCCCAGTGGCGGCAGGCAGGGTTCGAGGACCGCTACCAGGAGGAGGCTTACAAGAAAGCCGGACTGGAACAACTTCGCGGTTTTTGCGACGAGCACCGGAACCGGGATATCAAGCCTCTGGCGCTGGAACGCCGATTCAGCCTGGACCTGGGGGACATCGTCCTCGAAGGCCGCATCGATCAGATCAACTCGCTGGGAAACGGTGCGGTCGAGCTGGTGGATTACAAGACCGGCACGCCTCAGGATCAGAAGAAAGCGGACCGAAGCCTGCAGCTTTCGCTCTACGCGCTGGCCGCGCGGCGTGAGTTGAAGCTCGACCCGCAGCGCCTGACGTTTTACAATCTCACTTCCAACGAAGCGGTGTCGGCGATTCGCACCGACAAGGATTTGGAGAAGGCTCAGGAAACTTTGCGTGAAGTGGCAGGGGAGATCCGGCAGAGGCATTTCGATCCCAAACCGGGTTATGCCTGCAAGTTCTGTGACTACTTCCCCATTTGTCCGGCTCAGGAGAGGAATCCCTGAACCGGATTCAATAGACGATGAGTTCGAATCATGACACCTATTGAAATCATTGTGGCCGGTGTGGTTCTGATTCTTTTTCTGGCGGCGGCGCTGGTCGGATTCAAGAAGTTGGTGCTGTCGGGCGCGGCGCGGGGCACGGAAAGTTCGCTCCAGCTTCTTCAGCAACAGATGGAGAGCCTGCGCGGCCAGCTTCAGGACTCCATTCGTGGCATGAGCGCCGAGGTGAACACGCGGCTGAATCAATTGAACGACAGCGTGGCCCAGCGGCTGGCCGAAAATGTGACTGCCATACAGTCGAGCGGGCGACAGGTCGGAGATGGAGTGAACCGCGCCCTGAATGCCGTCGGGGAAGTCCGGCAGCAATTGGGGAAACTGGAGGAGGCAAGCCTCCGCATTTTCGATGTCGGAAAGGACATCGCCGCCCTGCAGGACCTTCTCCGCGCCCCTCAATTCCGCGGCGGCCTGGGGGAATATCTTCTCGAAGAATTGCTGGCGCAGATGTTTCCCAAAAAATTCTTCACCACGCAATACACCTTTGAGAGCGGCGAGAGGGTCGATGCGGTGCTCCGCGTAGGCGAGGGACGCATCCCGATTGATTCGAAATTTCCTATGGAGAGTTTCTCGAGGGCCGTCGAGGCGGAGCGGTCCGGCTCGGAGGGTGAGGCCCGCCTGGCGCAGCGCCGCTTCCGGGCGGAAATCAAAAAGCACATCGACGAGATTGCCAGGAAGTACATCCGTCCCAAGGAAAATTTCTATGACTTCGCGCTGATGTATGTGCCGGCGGAGAATGTCTACTACGAGACGATTATTCGTGATGAGGGCAGGCGTGATGAGGGTGGGCTGTTCGAATACGCCATCTCCCGCCGCGTGATTCCGCTTTCTCCCAACACTCTTTTTGCCTATCTTCAGGTCATCGTCATGGGCCTGCGGGGCCTCAAGGTGGAAGAGAGCGCCAAGAAGATTCTTTCCGGCCTCGGACAGCTTCAAAAGGAGTTGGAGAAGATGCAGGAGAGTTTCGATAAGGTTGGAACTCAGCTCCAATATGCTCGCAACAACTATGACGAAGCCCGCCGCCGGCTGACGGATTTCTCCCGCCAATTGACCGTATTGAGCGACCTCTCGGACTCCGGCGAGCCGCAGATGGTGCTGACGTCGCACGAGGATGAGGACTGAGATGGACCTATGTCTTTTGCCCCTTCCCTCAGAGGGTCCCCACCCGTAGGCCCGGTGGGCTATTGTTAAACCACTCCCCTCATTAAACCGATAAATAACAATGGTGATGCCTTGCGTGGAGGTCAACGTGGTCAAGACCACTGTTTCCGGCGACCAGGTGAATTTCATCTTCCTGGAAAATATCCTTCGTTTCTAGTGGGCCCATCCTTCCTTGAGGGCTCGTGCCACCGGGAAGCGGACATTGGCTGCCGCCCGGCCCCGCCTCTATTGAAAAAGTTCCGGTTCTAAATCGAATTGGGTCTAGGGCCATTCCCGAATAGGGAAAATTGATCGTATTTCCAATTATTGAACGACTTAGGAACCACGGCCATGAACCTTCAATAATCTATTGACTCTAAATCGTAGCCTTGTACAATAAACGCGCCAATAGGTCGAAAGTCCGTGGGCACGGAAACCTGCCGCGGAGGCCCGGATGGCTGAGGGCCAGCGGTATCCAGACGAGAGAAGCAACACTGCCGGCCCGAAAGAAACAGGAGGATGTTCGTGGATAGGATTCAAGGCAAAGTGAAGTGGTTTAACAATCGCAAAGGCTACGGCTTCGTCGGTCGGGATGACGGCGACGACGTTTTCGTTCACTATTCCGCCATTGATGGTGATGGCTTCAAGACATTGCAAGAAGGTGACCTGATCGAATTCGAGGTTGTTCAGGGTCAGAAAGGCCCGCAGGCGGATAAGGTTACCAAGGTTTCGGACGCTGGCGACAGTGGTGACCCAGGCGGCGCAGGCGATGCTGGTGACGCTGGTGACGCAGGCGATGCTGGTGATGCAGGTGATGCTGGTGACGCTGGCGGCGCAGGTGATGCTGGCGACGGTGGCGATGCTGGCGACCGTGGCGCGGCTTAGGCTGCTTTTAGGGCTAAACTCTCAAATCTACAATGAGGAGGCTCCAGAAGCTTCTGCCCCGCTTTATTGCCGAGGGGCGAGGCTTGCCGTGTTGGAGTGTCCGTTGTGCGGGACTGATCCTCTCCCGCTTTTTTCATCCCACCTTGCCTTTCCTCGCAGGTAGCTCCAAAAGCGGAAAAGACTTAAGCCGTATCGCGCAGGATTCTCTCCTCCTCATCACTTTCCCGAATTATGTTCTTGCAGGATTCTACTCTATGATCTAACAGAAGAAATCAGAGGGACGAGTTGTTCCCAGGCTACCCGGGGATTGGAGGGTTGGGAGGTGAGGGATGGAAAATCGCGATATCGCCGCTGTATTTGAAGAGATCGCCAACCTGATGAAGATCCTCCAGGACGACCCGAAGTGGTCCTTCAAATCGGCGGCCTATGAGCGGGCTGCGCGGTCGCTCGAAGGCTTCCCCGAGCGTGCGGCTGACCTCGCAGGCGACCCTTCGCGAAAGCTTACCGAAATTCCCGCCGTCGGCGCTGACCTGGGCGCGAAAATCCGCGAGTTGGTCGAAACCGGAAAGTGCGCCTACCACGCCGAGCAACTCGGCAAGGTCCCTCCCACCCTGTTGGACCTCCTTCGGCTCCAGGGTGTGGGGCCTCAGAAGGTGCGGCTCTTCTACCGGCAGGCGGGCATTGAAAACGTGGAGCAGCTTCAGGCGGCGGCGCAGGCGGGGAAACTCAGTGCGCTGCCCGGCATGAGCCGGAAGTCGGAAGCCAATATCCTGAAGGCGCTCGATACCTTCCGCCGCGCCGTCGGGCGATTCCTTTTGAGTGAGG
>JAPUME010000324.1 GCA_027294185.1 Acidobacteriota bacterium
GCCAGTGTTACTGCGTCCACCTGGGCGCCGAACGCATCCATCAGTTGGGCAATGAACTCGTGAGCTCGTGGCCGCTCGATGCGTAGCGTGCCGCCGAGGAGAGTCCCGTTGACCTGGAAGCGTTGCTCGACCTGTTGTCGAAGCTTTTCGGGATGCTTTGTTTCGACGACGATGATCTCGCCACCGAGCTTCTTCTTCAGGGATTCGGGCGAGTCGAGAGCGACCAAGCGTCCTCCGTCAAGAAAGCCGACGCGGCTGCAGCGGTCCGCCTCATCGAGCAGATGGGTCGTCAGCAGGATCGTGACCCCCTCCTGCCTGCGGAGCGTTTCCACGTATTCCCAAAGGTCGCGGCGCGCGCCCGGGTCGAGGCCCGCGGTGGGCTCATCCAGCAAAAGTAGCTCGGGCCGGTGGAGGAGTCCCTTTGCAAGCTCTACCCGGCGCCTGAGGCCGCCCGAAAGGGTTTCGATTCGGTCCTTCCGCCGTCCCGTCAAACCCAGCCGTTCCAGCTCGGCTTCGATGCGATTGCGCAACTCGGCGCCCAAAAGGCCGTAAAGATGGCCGTGATGGCGCAGATTTTCCTCAACCGTGAGCTTGATGTCGAGACTCTGGGATTGGAAAACGACTCCGATTCGGGCGCGGACCGAGTGGGGATCCTTGCGAACGTCGAATCCGAAAAGGCGCGCTGTCCCCTGGCTGGGAAGGAGCAGGGTGGACAGGATTCGAAAGGCGGTGGTTTTCCCTCCGCCGTTTGGGCCCAGTAACCCGAAAATCTCTCCCCGTTCCACGGTGAAGCTGATTCCCTGGAGCGCGAATCGTCCGGACCCCTGGGAATAGACGTGCGACAGACCTTCGACTTCGATGAGGGGTCGATCACTCATATCAGGTTCGGAGATTCCTAAAGGCCGCCGCGGCAGCGAATCGAGAGGGAGCGCGAAGCCGATTTATAACTTCACTTTATCGACCACCATGAGGGCCAACATCAGTGGCAAATAAACAACCGAGGCCAGCAAAAGTCGACGCGCTCCTCTGAGAGACCGAGAAAGGTCTGCGGAAACCGCATAATAGATAAATGCCAGTCCCAGCGCCAGGCATCCGAAAAGATAAACGGGTCCTGCCATACCCATGAAGGCGGGCAGCAGGCTGACCGGCAAGAGCAGCCAGGCGCAAAAATTGATCTGTCGGCCCGTGGATTTACCATCCCGGTCGATGACGGGCAACATAACGATACCGCCGCGCGCATAGTCATCCCTGTACATCCAGGCGATGGCCAGAAAATGCGGGAATTGCCACAGGAACAGAATCGCGAAAAGGACCACTGCTTCCAGCCCAATCTCGCCGCGCGCCGCCGCCCAGCCGATCACCGGAGGCATCGCGCCGGGGAGCGCACCCACCAGCGTGCAATACACCGTGCGCTTCTTAAGCGGCGTATAAAGCAAAAGATAACTCGCCAGGGTGCCAAGAGCCAGGAAGCTCGCCAGTAGATTGACCGCCAGGGCTAACTGGAGCATACCCAGAGTCGAAAGGGAAATTCCGAACACCAGAGCCGTTCGAGGCTCCATTCTTCGCGCCGGCAGGGGACGTTTCTCGGTCCTCCGCATCCTGGCGTCACCTTCGCGTTCCAGGTATTGGTTGAGCGTCCCCGTGCCTCCGGCCACGAGCGCCGTGCCCAGCACCGCGTGAAACAGGAGCAGCAGGTCTACCGCACCCTGTGCGCCAATATAAAAACCCGCTCCCGTACTCATCAGGATCAGCCAGATCACGCCCGGTTTGGTCAGCTCCACGTAGTCTGCGATCCGGATGCGCCAGAGAGACCGGCGCGGGGCCGCCCTACCGATAGCTGAGACTGCAGTTTTACTTTGAAGTTCCATTCCGCTTTCCGAGAACAATCGTTCTTCGGTTCCTCTTTGTCTCTACCAACATTCCTTGCAAATGACTATTAAACTAAATCGTAGGGCCTCGCGCCGGACCTTCATGAGGGTAGGGGCCGTGCCGAGGTCAACGTTTCCGACCCTGCGGGCGTCGATTCTCTTCGACCGGCCAGGGTACGGAAAGCTTCCAGTGCCAGCGCCCAACCGATGGCGAAAATCAGCGCACCGGCTGCCACGTGGGCCGTCGTAAGCGCAACCAGGGGGAGCGTGGGTTGCGGCGCATCCTGCGTGACCAGCCGTATCATGTAAGAACCCGTACCCAGGAGGAGTTGAACAAACAGCAACCCTACCAGCAGCAGGGCTAATCGCACCAGATTCCACTGCTGTGGATGTTTGTAGAACACCCGCAGAGAGGTCCAAATCACCAGAATGCTTACGATCAAGGCTCCGGCCAGGTGAGGAATAACGGTCCCTTGCGAATGCCTGAGCGTCGCCCCCAACACCAACTGGATAAAAATCGCGGCCGGCACGGCAAGGCACAAAATCTGGAGTCGAGGGCTGCCGCTGTCTTCCACCCGGGACAGAGGAGTTTTCCAGCCGGGAGAGGTCAGCAGGGCAAGGCTCACCACCATACAGAAAAACATCTGTGCCAGGCAGGCGTGACCCACGGAAACCGGAAGCGGCAATAGATAGATCACCGTGATCCCGCCCAGAATTCCCTGGATAATGACAGCCAGCAGGGTTCCCAGTCCCAGCAGCCGGACTCCTTTTCGCTCCTCTTTTTGCCATAACCAGACGGCCAAAATGAGGGTCAACGCTCCGACCAGCGCGGCAATCATCCGATGCGTGTGCTCGTAGCGGATATTGCCTACCATGGGAGGCATCAGGGAGCCGTAGGAGAGCGGCCAGTCGGGAACCGAAAGTCCCGCCTCCTTGCCCGTCACGAGGCCCCCGGCCACAATCAGCAGGAAGGTAACGCAAGCCGTGAATACCGCAAATCGATGCAACCCCCGGTTTTCCGTCGAAACTGACCTCATATACCAAATGTTTTTCGCTCTTACCCGGAAGCGAAGGGCCGTCCCAAGCGCTTCGATGGGATTTCGCCGACGTAAGAAGTTTGAAGCGGCGCTGCCGGCTCTCGCAGACCGTGACCCCGATCTTCTGAGTCGTCAGGAAACGCTTCGGCGTTTCGGTTCAGGAAGGCGACCCAGAGGATGCCGACAAAAATCAGCAGGGCAGGGACCAGCAGGAGTAGAATTCCGAAATTCAGAGCCTGCCCGCCTTCCGGACCCGTGGCAGCGGCATTTCTGGCGCAGAGCGCGCAGCCCTGCGCCCACAAACGGTCGGGCGCAACTAATAGACCCAGAAGCACAAACGCCGTCGTGGTGCAGATTTTTCGTTCCAGGTTTCCGTTTGTCATATTCATCTTCGTAGGGCTTCCTAGGGCATCAAGTTCAGTATGCGAAGGCTGTCGGGGAAGAACCCGAACATGAGAACGATGACAATGACCATCGGTGGTATCAGACTCCATTTCAGGCCTCGCGTTTCATGCTTCAGGTGCATGAAATAGGAGATGATCAGCCCGGCTTTCACCAGGGAAAGCGAAATCAGCAGCAGAAGCATTACTGTAACCGAGAGCGCCTGAAAGGCCAGCACGATTTCCACCGCCGTCAGCGCCACCAGCCAGAGCCAAACCCAGATGTAGATGCGGGACGATCCGTGCCCATGGTCTGTCGAAGAACTCATGTTTCCCTCTTCCGCTCCTCTCTTGCTGCGGGAGATTTAATTCAAATTCGCGGACATCAAATAGACCAGCGGGAAAATGAACATCCACACCAGGTCGACGAAGTGCCAGTACAATCCGCTCACCTCAACATCCTCGGAGGTAAACTTGCCCCGGGCGGTCCCGACCGCGATCACCCCCAGGTAGATAACCCCCACGGTCACGTGAGTCATGTGGAGTCCGGTCAGGGAGAAAAAGGAAGCGCCGAACAGCGACGTCCCCCAGGGGTTGTGGAAGAGCGTCACGCCCTCGTGGATCATCTCCAGCCATTCCTTGATGTGGAGGATGTCGAAGATGATTCCGCCAAGCATCGTGCAGGCGACCCATCGAACGACGTGAGAGCGTTTACCCTGCTTGGCGGCGTTGACCGCCAGAACCATCGTGAGACTGCTGCCCAGAAGCACGATGGTCATCAGCGTGGCGTTGGCAATACTCGGCCACAGGTGGAAGGGTGTCGGCCAGGCCTCTGTAGAGACTCGCAGGTAGCTGTAAACCAAAAGCATGGTGGCAAAAGTGATGGAGTCCGAGACGATGAAAAACCACATCCCAAGCTTTTTTGAGCCGATCCGGTAGGGGGAGCCACCTCCACCCCATAGCGATTTTGACAGAGGAACTGATCCTTCAGACACTCTGCTTACCTCCCCAATAAAAGCAGCGTGAAAACATAGATCCAAAGGCCATCCATGAAATGCCAGTAGATAGCCGTGACGTCCAGGGCGGTCGCCCGGGGTGCGCCTGCCGCCGCAAATACCCGTGCCCGGGTGTTCAGGTAACACAGCGCCAGCAGGCCGCCGAAAAGATGTACGCCATGAGCGACAGTCAGAAGATAGAAGAATGAGCTGCTGGGATTCGACGCCAGGTAGACTCCCTGCAAAACCAGCTCCCGCCAGGCGATGAACTGTCCTCCCACGAACGCGACTCCCAATACCGTTGTGAGCAGAAGCCAACGGCTGAAAGCCTCGCCCAGGCCGCGCTTCAGGGAGCGGCGCGCACTCTCGAGTGTAAGGCTGCTGGCCAAAAGCAGGACCGTGTTGAGCCAGAGAATGCCAGGGATCGGTGTGGCCACCCAGTCATTCGACAATCCGCGCCGCACGACCATGGCGCTTGTGAACGAGATGAACATCATCACGATCGGGACCAAGGCGATCCACATGCCGATTCGGTAAGTCTTGGCTGTCGGCAGCCCTCGCGGACGACCTCTACCGTCTCCTCCACGACCCCCTCCCCTATGAGGAGGAGTGACCTCAGGCGTTGGAGGCTTTGGCGGAGCTATGGTTGCGATTCCCATAAAGAGTCCGGTATCCCGGCCTTGTCTTCTTAGCTTCCCACCTTTTCCGGTGAGTTCTGCATGATGTAGTCGGTAGCTGCCCCCGGCACGCTGTATTCATACGGACCGTGGTAAACCTGCGGGTGCTTGCCGGCGAAATTATCATGCGGCGGCGGCGACGGGATGGTCCATTCGAGCGTGGTCGCTTCCCAGGGATTCTCCGGGGCTTTCGCACCTCTG
>JAPUME010000325.1 GCA_027294185.1 Acidobacteriota bacterium
GTGGTGATTCGCGCCGAGCCGGCGAAAATCCGGGCGGCGGAAAAGATCATCCGCGACCTGGACCGGGGCCGGGCGGAAGTTCTGGTGGATCTCATCGTGCTCGAGGCGGACCGCTCGCGCATGCGCGATTTGGGAATCACCCCGGCGCAACAGTTCCAATTGTTCTCGAACAGAGGCAACATTGCGCTGAATCGGTTGGGCAGAATCAGCTCGCGCGACTTCAGCGTCACCCTGCCCGGCGCGTTGGCGGCCATTCTGATGACCGATTCGAAGACCCGCATTCTTCAGAATCCCAGCATAAGAGTGACCGAGGGGGAGCAGGCGACGCTGAAAATCGGCAGCAGTTTCCCATTTGCCACGGGGAGTTTCCAGCCCGGGGCCCTGACGGGTGGTTTGCAGCCGCTGGTCAGCACGCAGTTTCAATACAAGGATCTGGGTGTGAATATGGATATCACGCCGACGGTTCTGCCCGGAGGCGACATCAGCCTGGAGTTGAAGGTCGAGATTTCCTCGCTTCAGACCACCGTTGATCTCGGGGGTGGCCTGACCCAGCCGGTGTTCGGCCAGCGCACCATTGAGCACACCATCCGGCTGCGCGAAGGAGAGGCTACTCTGCTGGGAGGTATGGTCGAAAGGAGCGAAACCAGGACCGTGGTCGGCTGGCCCGGTCTCGGGAAAATTCCCGGACTCAGATATCTGTTTTCCATCGAGCGAAAAGAGCTGATTGAAACCGAAGTGGTGATCCTGGTGCGGCCCCGGCTGGTACGGGAAGTCGAAATCGCGGATAGCAGCCTGAAAGCCATTTCCCTCGGGTCGGGTCCCGGGGCCGACGTTCCGGCCGCCGCGCCCGTTCGCCGCGGTGCTCCTCAGCCGCAACGGCCGCAGCCCCAGTAGTAAGGCGTGGCATACTCCCTGCCGTTTCCATTCCCTGAGGGAAGCTCACTACTCGCCCATCCCCGCCAAATCCAGCAGGAAGGCGTAATCGAACGCCGTCTCCTGGTATCTCTTGTCGCGGCCTGACACGCCGCCGTGCCCGGCTTCCATCTCGGTCTTGAGCAGCAGGCGATTCGTGTCGGTCCTCAGGGCGCGTAGCTTGGCCACCCACTTGGCCGGCTCCCAGTACTGGACCTGCGAGTCATGGAGCCCGGTCGTCACCAGTAGATTCGGGTACGCCCTGGCTTCCACCTGGTCGTAGGGTGAATAGGAGAGCATGTAGTCGTAGTAGGTCTTGTCGTTGGGATTGCCCCATTCGTCGTATTCGCTGGTCGTGAGCGGGATGTCGTCGTCGAGCATGGTCGTCACCACGTCCACCCAGGGAACTTTCGCGACGACCCCGTGGAATAGGTCCGGCCGCATGTTCATTACTGCGCCCATCAGCAGCCCCCCGGCGCTGCCTCCCATGGCGAAGACGCGATTCGGGTCGGCATATTTCTCCCCAACCAGATGTTCGGCGCAGGCAATGAAGTCGTTGAAGGTATTTTTTTTCTTCAGCAGCTTCCCGTCCTCATACCACCGGCGTCCCAGCTCCTGCCCTCCGCGAATGTGGGCGATTGCATAAACGAAGCCGCGGTCGAGCAGGCTGACGCGGTAGGGATTGAACCCGGCGTCCATACTCGCGCCGTAGGAACCGTAACCGTAAAGTAGCAACGGGTTTGTTCCATCCTTCTTGAAACCCTTACGATAAACCAGAGAGATGGGAACCTGCACGCCGTCGCTTGCCGTGGCATGGATTCGCTCCGTCCGGTAGTTCGCCGATTCGAACCCGCCCAGCACCTCCTCCCGCTTGAGGAGCTTTTTCTCTCGCGTCGCCATGTTGTAGTCATAGACGGATTTCGGCGTGGTCATCGAGCTATAGGTATAGCGAACCAGCGGCGTGTCGAAGTCGTGATTGTCGGTCGGGTAGGCTACGTAGGCCGGCTCATCGAAGGCCAGGTAGTGCTCCCCGCCTCCGGACCACGGCAGGATGCGTATCTGGAGCAGGCCCTCCTTTCGCTCCACGACCACCAGTTGATCCTTGAAAATCTCGAAGTCTCTAAGGAACACATCGTCACGGTGGGGGATGAGGTCCCGCCAGTGCTCGCGTCCGGTCGTTGCGACCGGCGTTTTCATCAGGCGGAAATTCTTGGCATCGGAATTGGTGCGAATGTAGAAATCGCCCCGGTAGTGATCGACGTGGTATTCGTGGTCTCGTTGGCGCGGCTGGAATACCTGAAATTTTCCCTCAGGTCTCTCCGCGTCCAGGATGCGGTACTCGGTGGTGAGTGTCTGGAAGGAGGCGATCAGAATGTATTTTTTTGATTTGGTCTTGAAGACAGTGCTGCTGAAGGTCTCGTCGGTTTCCTCATAGACCAGTTCATCGGCAGCCGGGTCGTCTCCCAGCCGATGCCGGTAGATGCGATAGGAGCGGAGCGTTTCTGGGTCCTGCTTCGTATAGAAAAGGGTCCGGTTGTCGTTGGCCC
The DNA here is from genome assembly GCA_027294185.1 of Acidobacteriota bacterium. Taxonomy (GTDB): domain Bacteria; phylum Acidobacteriota; class Terriglobia; order UBA7540; family JAPUME01; genus JAPUME01. The sequence goes on from JAPUME010000325.1 coordinate 2,460, forward strand.
AGGCCAGGTTTCCCGTCACCTCGGGGATGACATCGTCGAGCATCTTGCCGCTCGAGAGATTCTTGAAATGGAGGGTGTAGAAGCGGCGGCCCGCGGTATCGACCCCGTAAGCCATGATGTCTTCGCCGGGGCTGACCTGGGGCGGACGCACAGAGCAGAAGTTGTGTCCCTCGGCTACGCGGTTCACATCGACCATCACCTGCTCGGCGGCGTCGAGTGAACTCTTCTTGCGGCAATAGATCGGATACTGCCGGCCCTCCTCGGTGCGCGTGTAGTAGTAATGACCGTCTTTTTTGTAGGGCACCGAGATGTCGGTCTGCTTGATGCGCGTCTGGAATTCGTGGAAGAGCTTCTCCTGCAAGCCTTCCGTATGGGCCATCATCGAGGCGGTGTGTTGGTTCTCGGCTTCCAGATGAGCCAGCACTTCCGGATTTTCCCGCTCGCGAAGCCAGTAGTAGTTGTCAGTGCGGACGTGCCCGTGTTTTTCGAGTTTCCTGGGGATGATCTTGGCCATGGGTTGTTCGACTTCCTCGCTCAACTGGCAGCCGGCCAGGTTCAGGAAAATTACCGCGATTGCAACGGTTCGAAGAGGTCGCATGGCCGGGTTTCTCCTGTTCCCTGGTGACGAGGCGCTGCGGGCCAATCGCTCCGATTGCACCGAGCCTGGCGACATTTCGGTAATTCCTGCCCCAATCCTCGCCCTGCTGCGGGTGGAGTGTACAACGCTCCTTCGCTTCAAAGCAACGAGTGCCCAATCGAGTGGAGTGGCACCAAGGGTTCCGGCGGCGTGGCCGCCTGATGGATGCTAGATGATAGAGGTTGGAAGATGGAGGATGGAGGATGGAAACCGGCAGATTATTGCCCTTGACAAAAGGCGAATAAAATACGAACATACGCGCACCTGATTATGGGCACACTCGTCACCAAACCACTACTCAAGGGGATTGCCCGCATGGCCGCAGAAAGCCCCAGGCTCCGTCAGCGGGCCGAGGTGGAGTTTTTCGGCCTTGAATGCCGCTCGGCTCTGAACCGTGAGCCCTCCGGCCGCCTGCCCTTTGCCTGGACCCTCAATCCTTACCGGGGCTGCGAGTTCGGCTGCCATTACTGCTACGCACGCTACACCCATGAATTCATGGAGATGCGGGACGGAGAGGACTTCGAACGCAAGATTTTCG
>JAPUME010000326.1 GCA_027294185.1 Acidobacteriota bacterium
GAAATCCTCGCCCCGTGCCCGTGTGAACTTTCCGCAGGGCAGCAGTCGGCCCGGGTCATTCCTGCCTGAGCACAGGCCAGACCGGCGCCCCAGAAGTCGAGGACCAAAACAACGGCGATTGTGCGAGCGAGGCGTTTCACCTCATATTCCTCCAACAAACATTCTATTCCAATCGTATCCGGTTGGCAAGGGGGGTGAGGCCATTGTGAAAATCGGCCTCCTTTCGAAAAATGCAGGAATTAGCCCTTGCGTTGCCCCCTGTATTTGTTGTCGAATGGCGAAACAACAGATTCCGCGGGTGGCCGGGTGGCCTGAAATCGCGGCCCTGCCGGTCCCGCACAACCGCACTTAATCCCTACCGTCAAAAAACAGAAGGAGGCAACTTCATGAGGATGACCGGAATTCTTTTTCTTCTGTCTCTCATCAGTTTTCATTCAGGAGGAGCGGCGCTCCAGGCTCAGAGCCCATCGGGCATTCCGGAAAAAGATTTGCGTTTCGAGGTCCGGGACCTGAATTCACCCTGTGGAATTCCTCAGTATGGTTCCCGGCAAGAATGGTTGAAGCGTGCAGCCTCCCTCCGGCAGCAGATTCTGGTGAGCGCCGGGCTTTGGCCTCTGCCGCCGAAGACCCCCTTAAACCCGCAGATTTTCGGGCGCGTGGACCACGAAGACTACAGCATGGAAAAGGTCTATTTCGAAAGCTATCCGGGATTCTATGTCACCGGGAACCTGTACCGCCCGCGTGGGAAGCGGGGGCCATTCCCTGCCATCGCCTCTCCCCACGGCCATTGGACCTACGGACGTTTGGAAAACGGTGAGCGAGGCTCGGTGCCGGCCCGCGCCATCCATTTTGCCCGTCAGGGCGCGATCGTTTTCACCTACGACATGGTGGGCTATAACGACAGCTTTCAGGTGAGCCATGAATTCCGGGGCGCGCGCGAGGAGCTGTGGGGCGTAGGCCTGCTCGGGCTGCATCTGTGGAACAGCATACGCAGCGTGGACTTTCTGCTTTCACTTCCCGAGGTTGACAAAAATCGCCTTGCGGCCACGGGTGCATCCGGCGGGGGAACACAAACCTTCCTCCTGACGGCAGTGGATGACCGAATCAAAGTCTCCGCTCCGGTCAATATGATCTCGGGCCACATGCAGGGTGGCGACACCTGTGAAAATGCGCCGAGCTTGCGCGTCGATACCTGCAACATCGAAATCGGCGCTCTGATGGCGCCTCGGCCGATGCTGATGGTTTCAGCCACGGGAGACTGGACGACCGACACACGGCGCATCGAGTATCCCGGCATACGGCACATCTACGAGCTGTTCGGAGAGGAAGGCAAGGTCGCAAACAACCACTTCCACGCCCCGCATAACTACAATCAGGCGAGCCGCGAGGCCGTCTACACCTGGTTTGCCCGCTGGCTTCTGGGTCAGAACCCCGAGGGCACGGTGAAGGAGAAAAGTTATCGGCCCGACCGGCCCTCGAAGCAGATGGTTTTCTTCGGCAGGCCCACGCCCGAAGGCGCAAAGACTCAGCAGCAGTTGGTGGAGTACTTGATTCAATCCGCCCGCCAACAGTTGGAATCGCTCCGGCCGAGAAACGCCGCAGGGGTCGAGCTGTATCGCAGAATCCTAGAACCCTCGCTTCGTTACGCCTTGATGGTGGAGCGGCCTGACCTTGCTCAGGTTCTGGTCGAAAGCAGAGGAGCAACGTCGCGAGGAGGGGAAAGCCGGGAAGACTTGCTGCTGAGCTATCGGGGCAGCCGGATTCGGGCCGTGCTGTGGCGGCGAGGTGGCTCACGCCCCGCGCCGACGGTGTTGATTGTTCATCCGCAGGGTTCATCGGCCCTCCTCGAGAGGGGCACGAACCGACCGGGTTCGCTGGTGAGAAACCTGCTGCGAAACAGATTCGCAGTCCTGGCGATTGACGCTTTTAAGACTTCCTCGGTTCCCACCGTCAGCCGCACGCCGGAAGAGGAGGAGTTCTTCACGACCTACAACCGGTCCGATGACGCCAATCGAATTCAGGACATTCTGACCGCTCTGGCCTATCTCGGGGGTCGGAGCGATGTCACAGAGGTTACTCTGGTGGGATTGGAAAAGGCGGGACTCTGGTGCCTGTTGGCGCGGGGATTGGCGCCGGGAATTAAGGGTCTTGCGGCCGACACGGTACGGTTTAACGCCGACGATGACCAATCCTATCTGCGGGAGCTTCCTCTGCCCGGTATCCGCCGGGCAGGCGATTTCCGTACGGCCGTGACCCTTGCAGCGCCGGGCAGGTTACTGCTCCACAACACGGGCGACAACTTCCCCCTAGCCTGGGCTCGGGATGTTTACAAGGCGGTGGGGTCTCGAAGGAATCTCGAAGTCCGCAACGATAAAGCCTCGGAAAGAGAATTGCTCCGCTGGCTTCGGTCCGGCAGGTAATAAGATTTTCAGAGCCGAGTCTTTGCCGGTAGATTGCTGCGATACGCTTCCGGGCGGAAGGCGTCCGCGGCGGGATTGATGAATTGGTTAATTGAATAATTGAATAGACGATCTCTCAATCCCGCCATGAAAGACAATACGGGCGCGCCCCACGACCGTCGGGTTTTCCCGCTCGATTCTCTCTTTCGCGGGCACCAGGGCCGATGGCCTAAGGAATATTCAGGTCGATCACCAGCACCTTTCCCATTTTTGGCCGAAATTCACGCTGAACCCATCCGGTGTGCAGCGGGTCGCCGCCGTAGGATTCAAGCGCCGCCTGGTCATCGAATTCCATAATAAAACCGTAAGGATAATCAGATTTGTTCCTGCTGGTCACGTTTCCGGCGCGCAGGTTCTTGACGCCGTTGACCTTGCCCAGGTTGGCCACTGCGCTCCCCAGCAGTTGCTGCGCTTCGGCTTCCGTGACGCCGTCGGTAACACTGAACAAAACGAGGTGGACGATGCCGGCTCCGTTGGGACGAGCCGAGGCTTCCTGAAGTCCCAGCGTCAGGGATACGGCAAAGGCGGAAACGATGAGACCCGCCAGAAATGAGAAGAAGAGTTTCTGTTTCATGGAATCGATTTTCCTCCTGATTCTTGGAATGACTTTCTAAGTTGATATCGTTCCGGGCCGTGATGGGTTGGCCCTCAGCCAGACGTCGATCGGCACCACATCGGTCCTGCCCGGCTTGTAGGGCCATTCGATCTTCCTGCCGGTTGCGGCGGATTCGTAAGCGGCGTAGAGGATTTCCAATACTACGCGTCCGTCCTCGCCGGTCTCCGAGGGCTGCTTGTCATTGAGTATGCAGTCGACGAAATGTTTCATCTCGTGGGGGAAGCCGTAGATGTGAGCTTCCTCGAACACGGCAAACGTCCAGCCCTGCGTGTCGCCGGCTTTTTCGACGGCATATCCATATCCTTTCTTGCTGTAGGTCCGCATGGAGCTGCCGTGCAGCAGGTCGCAGTGGATTACTCCTTCGGTCCCGTAAATCTCGATGCGGTCGTCCATCCCGCCTGGCTTGGCCCAACTGTCTTCGATCATGCCGAGGACCCCTCCTTCAAATTCGATGATGCACACGGCGTTGTCATCGCCCTGCGTGGTTTTTTTATGGTGGACGCGCTGGAGGTGGGCGTAAACGCTTTTGACTTTGGGCTTGCCGTACATCCATCGCGCCCATTCAATTCCGTGGCAGCCCAGGTCCATCAGCGCGCCTCCGCCCGAGCGCTGCACATCGTAAAACCAGGGGGTGTGGGGCCCGTCGTGCTTCTCACCCTGTTTCACCAGGTAGACGTCACCCACCGCGCCTTCATCCGCCAGTTTCTTGGCCCGCACATACTTGGGAGAAAAAATAATCGTCTCCGCGTACATCAGCTTGACGCGGTTCTTTTTGCACGCCGCAATCATCTGGTCGGCGTCATCGAGTGTCCTTGCCAAAGGTTTCTCGATGATGATTTGTTTGCCGGCTTCAGCCGCCGCCACAACGACCTCGCGGTGCAGATCGTTCGGGATGGCGACCACCACGACGTCCACATCTTTCCGCTCCAAAAGTTTTCGGTAGTCCGTGTCGATATTCGAGACGCCCCACTTGCGGCCGAACGCTTCTACGTTCGCCCTGGTGCGCGAACAGACAGCAGTCACCTGCGCGTTGGCCACTTCCTCGAAAGCCTCAGCGTGAATATTGGAACAGAAAGCTGACCCGATGAGTCCGACGCGGATTTGGTCCATCTCCCCCTCCCGTTGATTTTCCTGGATGGATTGTGAGTAGGAATCTTATGGCGGACGGCAGCGCAATGCAAGAGGTGAACCCGACGATTCCTCATGCAAGGCGCGCATGGAATGCTCGGCACCCGACTCAGGGGGTCGGGTGCTGATCGCGATGTTATTCTCCTGAGGTGGCTTTCTTTTTCAGAGTACGAATGTGAGCAATGATGGCTTTGAGTTCCTCATCGCTGATCTTGTCGGCAGGAAATGCGGGCATCGGTGCCTTGCCTGTCCGGATGGATTCCGAAATGGTTTCGTCGGAGTGGGTCTCCTGCCATTT
>JAPUME010000327.1 GCA_027294185.1 Acidobacteriota bacterium
AATTCCAGATTGTGAGTAGCCAGCACCGACATAAAGCGGTGGGTGGCATGCAATCGCTCCAGGACTTCGGTTACCTGCAGTGCGGTTCGAAAGTCCAAATTGCCCGTTGGCTCATCCGCAAGGAGTAGAGAAGGTCTCCGGACAAGCGCCCTGGCCAGGGCTACCCTCTGTTGTTCACCTCCTGAGATTTCACCTACCCGACGATCTGCGCGCCCTCCCATGCCGGTTTCCTCAAGAAGTTCCCAAGCTTTGGCTCGGGCCGTAGAGGGTCGGGCGCCACTGATCAACAAGGGCATCATCACATTCTCGATCGCGGTGAATTCTGGCAGCAGGTTGTGGCTTTGCCAAACGTAACCCACTGTTTCGTTCCGGTATCGCGCGCGTTCGGAACTCTTAAAAGCACTTAACAATGCCCCACTAAAGTATATCGTACCGCCGGACGGCGTGTCCAGTGCGCCCAGCAGGTGCAGCAGCGTGCTCTTTCCCGCTCCCGACTCGCCCACCAACGCAACTCGCTCTCCTTCGCGAACTTCGAAGTTCACTCCCTCGAAAACGGAAACCGTCTCCTTACCGGTCTGGTAAGTCTTGCCCAGATTTTCTACCCGGACCGTGTTCATCGTCGTTTCCGCCGTCCTTCTGCGATCCTCTGTCGCGGGCTATTCATATCTCAGAATTTCCACGGGGTTGAGACGCGCGGCGCTCAACGAGGGATAGAGAGTCGCCAGAAAACAGACCGTCAGCGCCGCCAGTCCGATCAGGACTCCGTCGGCGGGTCGCGTCTGAAAGGGAACGAATGCGATCGAATAAATCTCCGCCTGCAGACGAATCAGCTTGTGCGCATCGGCATACCCCGCAGCGGCGTACCCTGCGACCAGCCCCAACAGGGTCCCGACAAGGCCGATCAACAATCCGTAGAGGGTAAAGACGGACCAGATCTGCCGCGGCCTTGCGCCCATCGACATGAGGACCGCAATCTCGCGCCGCTTCTCCATCACCAGCATCGTGAGAGTGATAAAAATGTTCAGCGCCGCCACAAAGACAATCAGTCCGATCGTCAGCGCCGTGACCAGCCGTTCCAATGCCAGTGCGCTGAACAGGGAACGGTTCTGTTCCATCCAGTGAGTCGTCGAGAAACCCTCGCCCGCAGCCCGCTCGACGATTTTCGCTACTTCCGGTGCAATATAGATATCGTCCAACTTGATTTCGACGACGGAAACAACATCCACCAGGTCAAAAAGTTTCTGAACCACACGAAGGTCTGTAAAGACCCACGAGGAGTCGAAGTCGTAGAATCCGGAATCGAAGATTCCCACAACCCGGAATTCGCGAAACTTGGGCACCGGGCCGAACGGCGTGAGGCGACCCTGAATGCTGGTCACCATCAGAGGAGCTCCTACCACGGCGCCCAGATTTTCGGCCAGTTCCTTGCCCAAAATGAGGGGAGGCATCTCCGGGGAGTCAACCGACAGTTCCTGAAAAGAGCCTTCCGTGAGCTGGTTCAGCAAATGGCTTACCTTGATTTCCCGATCTGGGTCTATGCCTTTCAGCACGGCACCTCGCGCCCGAGAACCGCTGGAGATTAAAACCCTCTCATAAACAGCAGGGGCGGCTCCGACGACATGAGGTAGTTGCAATACGCGTGCCACCAGCTCGTCATAATCTCTTATTCCGTCATTTTCCGTCCGCAGAAGACTGACATTCGCCGTCGCGCCCACCAGACGATTTTCCAGGTCTTCCTTGAATCCATTGTTGACAGCCAGAGCGATGACGAGCGACATCACGCCTGCCGTCACTCCTACGACGGAGATGACCGTGACGATTGAAACGGCCCCCTGGCGCCGCTTCGACATCAGATACCGAAAGGCAACGAATAGTTCAAATCGCATGTCTCAAATAGAATTATGAGGGACACCGGGGAAGTTGGGAAGGTCGAAGTGGAATTGTCAAACAAACTTGGTCCGGGATACCGGAGTCGCCGGAGGCGGTCATCAAGAGGGAAAGGGACGCTACTCGTCGCCGGAGGCGGTTGGTTTTTCCGGGCGCAGGAGAGGAAACAGGATCACGTCACGAATCGAGGGCGAGTCGGTCAGGATCATGGCCAGCCGGTCGATGCCGATGCCCAGACCCCCGGTCGGGGGCATGCCGTAGCTCAGGGCGCGCACGTAATCCTCATCAATGGCATGAGCCTCCGCGTCGCCCCGTTCCCGCCTGGACTGCTGTTCTTCGAATCGACGGCGCTGCTCGACGGGGTCGTTGAGCTCGCTGAAGGCGTTGGCCACCTCCATGCCGGCAATATAGAGCTCGAACCGCTCCACAAAATTCGGCTCGTCAGGTTTCTGCTTTGCGAGAGGCGAAACTTCGATGGGGAAATCCAGAATGAAGGTTGGTTGCCACAGGTGTTCCTCGCAGACGACCTCGAAGAGATTCGCCAACACCTGCCCCGCAGGAGCGCCGTCGGGAACCTCCAGGCGAGCGGCCCCGGTTTGGGAAGCCCACTGGTTGTAGCGTTCCCCCCATCGTTCCAAACCCGCCTGTTCTCGGAAGTCTTCGATTTTGGGTTTTTCCCCTTTGCCGGGCCAGAACTCGCAAATGGCTTCTCGAAGGGTATAGCGGGAAAATTGGGAAAAGGAGATTGGCTTGCCGGTGTAGGAAATCTCCAGGCTGCCGGCGACGGTTTCGGCTGCGCTGCGGACCAGCCGTTCGGTCAGGCGCATGATGTCCTGGTAGTCGGCAAAAGCCTGGTAGAGCTCGAGCATGGTGAATTCCGGGTTGTGCTGGGTCGAGATGCCTTCATTGCGGAAGTTTCGATTGATCTCGAAGACGCGCTCGAAGCCGCCGACGATCAGGCGCTTCAGGTAGAGTTCCGGCGCGATGCGCATGAAGAGGTCGATGTCCAGCGCGTGATGGTGCGTCTTGAACGGCCGGGCCAGCGCGCCCCCGGGCACCGACTGCATCATCGGGGTCTCCACCTCGATAAATCCTTCCGATTCGAGAAGCGTACGCAGGCCGCGGATCATCCGGCTGCGCTTGAGGAAGCGTTTCTGCGTGTCGGGATTTGAAGCCAGGTCCATGTACCGCTGCCGGTAGCGCAGCTCGACGTCGGCGAGCCCGTGCCACTTTTCGGGCAGGGGAAGCAGCGCCTTGCAAAGGAAATGTAGCTTCTCCACGTGCACGGTAAGCTGGCCGGTCCTGGTCCTGAATAGGTACCCTTCGACGCCCACCCAGTCGCCCAGGTCGAGCAATTTGTAAAGCTCGAAGGCTTTCTCGCCCACTGCATCACGCCGGACGTAGATCTGCATCCGTCGGCCGGCTGAAGCCAGGTCCCCGAATCCGGCTTTGCCGTGGCCGCGGATGGTCATCACGCGCCCGCCCAGGCGCACCTGAATCTTGTTCTCGGCCAATGCCTCGGTGGTTGAGGAGTCGTGCTGATCTACGATCTCGCCGATGGGATGGGTTGGGTCGAATCGACGCGGAAAGGCTTCATAACCGAGTTGGGT
>JAPUME010000328.1 GCA_027294185.1 Acidobacteriota bacterium
CGAATGCGCGCTGAGCGGTTACTGCTTCAACAGCCGGGAAGAGAGCTACCCTGTGGCCGAGACGGTTCCGGGTCCCAGTACAGAGCGGCTGGCCGAGGCGGCGCGAAGGCTCGACTGCACCGTGGTCATGGGCATGCTCGATCGGCGCGAGGAGGATCTTTTTAATGCCGCCGTGGTGGTAGGTCCCGAGGGTATCGTGGGTTCCTATCATAAGGTCCACCTGCCGTTTCTCGGCATCGACCGTTACGCGACGCTTGGCGACGAGCCCTTTCCCGTGTTCGATACACGTCTGGGACCCATCGGAGTGAACATCTGCTTCGATCTGAATTTTCCCGAAAGCGGCCGTAGCGTGAAGCTCAAAGGGGCGCGGCTGCTGGCGGTTCCCACTAACTGGCCCGTAGGAACCAATACCTACAAGCACGTCGCCAACGCTCGCGGCCAGGAAAACCACATTTTCGTGGCCGTGGCAAACCGCGTGGGCACCGAACGCGGATACGGCTTCACCGGACATTCGAAGATCGTGGACTGCCTGGGCGAGACGGTGGCCGAAGCCGGAGAGAACGAGGAAACGATCCTTTACGGCGACTTTGACCTGGCCGAAGCCGACCGGAACCGAATCGAATACCGCACCGGCGAGTGGCATATCGACCGCATCCAGGACCGGCGGCCGGAATTCTACTCAGCGCTTACCGAGCCGGTGAAAAAAGAGGCAAAAGCTCCCCCTGCGGAAGTGCTTGGCTGAGGTTGTCATCCGTTCTTCCTGCTCGTCAAGATTTGGATTGTCCTCCGGACTTCACGAGGAGGGTGCAATTCTCTGACATTGGCCTGCAATCATGGTTCGTATCCCCTTTTCAAAATAGCAACATGACAGGAAGTAAGAGAGAACTCTCTGTGGGACAAGGACGGATAGCACAATGTTCATAAGGATCAGTCTGCTGTCGGTTCGGAAAGCGGAGCTTGATGTGAGGAATAGGTGAGACCTTGCTTCAGATGACGGTTACCGTCAGCCTTTGCCGCCCGGTTGCGCCGTCGGGGAAGATGTGCTGCGGGTCGGGCGGCTGCACGCGGCCCTCATTGTCGATGGCTCGCACAAGAAGCCCGTATTTTCCGGGTTGGGGATTCATCCACAGGTATCTCCAGAAGGTCCAGGCCAGGGGTGAGGGGTTGCTCGAAAGCTCCGCCTGCTGCCAGCTTGCGCCTTCGTCAAAGCTGACCTCGACGGCGCGGATTCCCTCGAGCGGTCCCAGCGCGTAGCCGATGAGTTCGAGGTTTTCTCCCGAAAATTTCGCGCCGTCCTTCAAATCCGTGAAGCGTGCGTGCGCCGCACGTTCGGAGTCGTCCGACCAGCCTTTTTTCTCCCAGTAACCCAGGTATTTCTCGCGGACCAGTTCGATGCGCGTCACCCACTTCGGTTGCTTCATGCCGAATTTGCCGGGCAGGAAGATGCGAAGCGGGTAGCCGTGCGCGGGCGGCAGAATCTCTCCATTCATTTTGTAGGCAAGAAAGTTTTCCTCCTCCCACATGCGCTCCATGGGGATTCCGGTCGTGTAGCCGTCAGCCGCGTGAATGACTGCCGTCGTCGCCTCCGCCAGCGGGCGGACACGTTCGAGCAGAGGGGCGAGGGGTGTCCCGGTCCAGCGGGCATTGCCCAGGAAGTTGCCGCCGATGGGGTTCGAGATGCACTCAAGCGTCATGACGGGTTCGATTTGGGGAAGCGCCAGAATGTCCCTATAGGTCAGCGTGAGGGGTCGGGTTACCAACCCGTCGATTTGCAGCCGCCAGTCATTCCTAATGACGTGTGGTGTTGATCCCTTGGAAGTGATATAGAAATCCCCGTTGGGAGTGATCGCCACCAGGGCCGCCTGCGGGCCGAACTTTTGAAATGCGCGGACTGAGATGCCGCCGCGGGAGGCGCGCATGGAATTCATGTATCGGCTGACGAAGATGTATTGAGCGAGCCCGACGCCTCCCGCTACACCGCCGATGATAAACGTTCTCCGTTCCATGTAGGATTCCTGCTAAATTCTCAATCTAGTGTTTTTGAGCGGCTGTCCTGTGAACCTATGGGGTCGAGAGCATCCCTTATGGCACAAGGGAAACTGAACTCTAAAGAACTCATCCAATTATACGACAGATGGGCCTGGACATATAACTGGACGCATAGCTCCTGGACCTTTGCCAGCGAGAGTAAGGCTCACCGCCGTGTGCTGGAGATTGCCCGGCTCGAAGCAGGGGACCGGGTTTTGGAGGTTGGAGTGGGCAGCGGGACCGTATCCCGGCAACTGTGGGAGCGATTTCCCGGCATTCGATTCTGGGGTATCGATTTTTCGTGGGGAATGCTCCGCCGCTGCCAATCCGAGTTGAGGAAATTGGAGGGAAGTCAGGGTGCGCGCGCTCTTTGCCGGGGGGGACGCTTTAAGCTTGCCGTTCCCCGATGCCGCCTTCGATGGTGTCTTGAACTGTTATCTTCTGGACCTGTTGGAGGAGGCCGAAATCAGCAGGGCCTTGGCCGAGTTCGGTCGCGTCCTGCGCCCCGGAGGCAGGCTGATTACAATATCAATGGGGGAGCCGGTCGTCGGCTGGCGAGAGCTCTGGAACTGGGCCTACCGCTGGAATCCTCAGTTGGTGGGTGGCTGCCGACCTGGTTCGGCTGCACGGTATTTTTCGTCGACCCATTGGCGCATGGAGCACCAGGAGACGGTTTCTCAGATGGGATTT
>JAPUME010000329.1 GCA_027294185.1 Acidobacteriota bacterium
TGCCAACCCGTATGGCAGCGAAGGAATCTCAAATGACACTTGCGCTGCCGCTGCGGTGATGGTGGCGCTGGCAGCGGCGGGGTTCGTTCCCTGGGCCAACTGGGTCGACCGGCACCGGGAATCGGGTCGCTCACCCTTGACCTAACCTCGAGCTAACCGGCCGCTCCCCCGGAACCACGCACCCAGCGGTCGTGCCAAATCTGAAACATCAACAGGGCCCACAGGCCGCGGCGGTGATCGAAGCGTCGGCTCCAGTGTTCCTCAAGCAGCCGCTGAACCGCATCCGGGTCGAAGATGCCGTCCCGCACCAGCTTCTCCCGAGCCAGGACGTTTTGCACCAGCGGCTTCAACTCTTCCCGCATCCAACGCCCCACCGGCACCGAAAACCCCCTCTTCTGCCGGTAGATAATTTTTGAGGGAAGACGCCCCTCGAGCGCTTTCTTGAAAAGGTATTTCGTCTTGAGGCCGCGCATCTTGAATGCCATGGGCAGTCCCGCCGTGAATTCCACCAGACGTTGATCCAGATACGGAGTGCGAAGCTCGAGCGAGCAGGCCATGCTGGCCCGGTCGAGCTTCATCAGCAGGTCGTCGCCCAGGTACATGTGGTAGTCCATGTAGAGCAGGCTCGCCAGCGAATCTTCAAATGGAACCTCATCTATGAGGGCGTCGGCAGGTTTGAAAAGATCGCAGTTGCCGTGTTGCTCCCGCGAATGGCGGGAGAAGAGTTGCTGCACAATGGCGGGAGAAAACGCACCGAGCCACGCATGGTGCCGGTGTGCGGGCCTGTCCTCCACATGGTCGAAAAGTCGACGAATGTAAAGGCCCACGGGCACTGCCCCACCGGTCCCGGGCAGCCGCGCGATAACCCGCGCCAGGGCGCTCTTTCGCAGGACCTTCGGAATGCGCAGGAAGTATTCCGCCACGCGATGGCCGATATAAGTCGGGTAGCCCCCGAAGAGCTCGTCCCCGCCCTCGCCGCTCAAGGCGACCTTGACGTTCTCGCGCGCGAAACGCGAGATCAGATAAGTCGGGAGCATGGCCGGGTCCCCGAGCGGCTCATCCATGAAATCGCTGAGAAACCCCAACGCCTCTCGCAGTGATTCCTCATCGGCCGTCACCACGTGGTGGCGTGTTTTGAAGGCCTGCGCAACCTGGCTCGCGTAACCCGCTTCGTTAAACGATGCTTCGGAGAATCCGATGGTGAAGCTCGTAACGTTTCCCGGCGTCAACTCGCTCATGTAAGCCACAAGAGCCGCGGAGTCCACCCCCCCGCTCAGGAAAACTCCCAGCGGCACGTCGCTCACCAGGCGTGACCGCACCGCCTCGACCAACCGAGTACGGAGCTCATCTCTGGCCTGTCCCTCGTCAAAAGCGCCAGGCGAGCGCGCCGAGGTATCGAGGAGGAATTTCTTGAGCTGCCAATAGGGTTCGACTCCTACCCCACTCCCATCAATGATCATCCGATGAGCGGCGGGGAGTTTCTTAATCGCCTCGAAAGCCGTGTCAGGAGAAGGTATATAGCCGTAGAGCAGAAACCGTTCCACGGCGGCGGGGTTGAGGGTTTTCGGTATTTGCGAACATTCAAGGAGGGCCTTGATCTCCGAGGCAAACAAAAGGGTCTTGCCGTTGCACCAGTAAAAAAGCGGCTTCTCTCCGGCCCGGTCCCGCGCCAGGAGCAGACGCTTGCGCCGCTCATCCCACAGTGCCAGGGCAAACATGCCGTTCAGCTCCGTGAGGCAGTCCACTCCCTTCTCTTCGTAGAGATGCGCAATGACTTCGCCGTCTGAGCTGGTTTTGAACCGATGGCCCCGGGCGATAAGCCCCTGCCGCAGCTCTCGGTAATTATAGATTTCTCCGTTGACCACCAGGGTGACCTCGCCCGATTCGTCCGACAACGGCTGGTCGCCGGTTTCGAGGTCGATGATGCTCAGACGCCGCATGGCCAGGGCGAGCCCGGGACGCGCAAATCTCCCCCGGCTGTCGGGACCCCGGTGTTCCAGGCGAGCCGACATGCGGTCCGCCAGGTCAGGTGATTCCAACGGGTGAAGCTCAAGGTTGAAGGCGCCGCAGATGCCGCACATGAGAGGTGAGGTCCTGAATCAGTTGTCCATCAGTTGTCCGGCGGGGCGTCGGACCCCGCAGCTTGGGCGGGATTTGCAGGCGGTATGACCCAGACGGAATATTTCCAGTCTTGCCAGAGAGGTTCCGCGCGAGGAATCGTGTCAATCAGGGAAGATAGGTTCGCATTCAAAGTCAGCACCAGCACCCGACGCGAGTTGGCCTCCGCCACTCGCACCAGATGTTCAGGGCTGAAAATCGTGGTCCCCGGTTCGTTAAGAAATTGTTTCACACGGGGGGAAATATAGTTGCTCCCCAGCTCGCTCGCATCGCTTGTCACCAGATTGACGGGCCGTCCGAGATAGAAACCCAGGCTGGGACGATAGCAATGGTAAGCGTAAAGCGGGCTTTCGGCCATCTCGCTGGAGAGGATTTTCTCCGCCAGCTCCTCACTCGACTGCGCCGCCAGGTGTGCCCGCAAAGGGCGGTAGCCGCGAACAATCACCAATGGCACGGCAAGAACCAGAAGCGCCAGTGTCACTCCGGGCCCATGCCGCCGCCAGGATGCGTGTCGTCCCAGCACACTGATTCCCACCAGCATAATCCCCCAGAAAAAAAGCGTCGGGCTCAACTCAGAGGCCACTCTCGGTCCCATTTTTTCAATCAATCTCTCCTGGGATGGGCCAAGTCCAAGCTGAAGCCCCCAGGAGCTCAGGAATATCAGCAATCCCAATCCGAGCAGCGCCCAGAACCCGCGCGTCAGCCAGCGGGGAGGAGGCGCTCCTCCTTCGGCGCCGGGCCATCGATCCCAGAGCCGGGCGGCCAGCAGGCTCAATGGGGTAAAAGCCGGCAGGATGTAGCCCGGGAGCTTCGACCGCGAAATTGTGAAAAACACCAGAACCACCGCCGCCCAGCAGACCACGAATAAAAGGGCCCGGTTTTCCGGGTCCCTGAGTCGCCGCCACTCGCGCCACCTTCCCAGGTAACCGGTCAAAAGAAACAGGCTCCAGGGTAAGAATCCAAGCAGGAATACCGGGAGGTAGTAGTAAAGGGGTCCGCCGCGGCGGGCGCTGCCGGTCGTGAAGCGCAACAAGCTCTCATCCAAAAATGCGTAGCGGGGAAAGTCCGGATTCTGCAAGGAGGCGGCAAGAAACCACGGCAGTGCGGTCGCCAGGAAGGCGAGCAGCCCCGGTCCCCAGCGCAACCGCCCGAGATCCCTCCACCGGCCCGAAAGACCCAGATAGGCAATGACCGTCAGCAGGGGAAGCAGGAATCCCACCGGCCCCTTGGTAATCGCCGCCAGTCCCATCGAGCCGAAAAAGAGCAGACTGAACCTGACCTTTTGGAACTCCGACTTCTCCAGTCCCCAGAAACCGAGGAGGGAAAGAGAGACGAGAAAGGTCAGGGTCATGTCGAAGATGACGATGCGCGAGAAGGCGATCATAAAGGGTGTGGAGGCCAAAATCAGAGCCGTATTCACTCTCCCTACACCGACTCTCCGTGCCCACAACCAGGCCAGGAACACGGTACCCAGGGCCATCAAAGCCGAAGGCAGGCGCGCCGCCGCCGCCGTGAACCCCAACGCCTTGAAGCTTGTCGCCACCATCCAGAAAAAGAGCGCCGGCTTGTCGAGATAGGTCAGGCCGTTGTAGTGAGGAGTAATCCAGTCGTCCAGCTCGATCATTTCCCGCGCTACTTCCGCGTTCCGCCCTTCGTCCGGCTCGAAAAGCGGAAAATGTCCGAGCCCGGCGAAAAACAGCACCCCGGCAACGACAAAGACCAACAGCATTCCCCGGGTCCTTTGAGCCGTGGTTTGGGGGTCGGGAGGGAGAGTGTGATTCACGGGGGATGGAAGTGCGGAGTCCTTCAAGGTATGTTCAACGTTTCAGGATGGGAGCCTTCTCAGCATTCTTAACGTCATTCGCTGCCGATGAGCTTTCCTTATGGCGCAGTGGATTTTCAAATACATCCAGAATCGGGGCGATGGCGATGCGATTTCTCAACATCCAGCGGACCACCAGGGTGTCCCCCAGACCTTTCCAGATGCGGTTGCGGGCATTGTACTTCGTTTCGCCATGAATCCGGGGCAGATGGGAAACCCCTACCTCGGTGACGCGCCAGCCGCGCATCTTGAGCAGGGTTGGAAGAAATCGGTGAAGGCCGCGGTATAGTTCCAGTTCCGCCACACATTCGCGCCGGTAGGCTTTCAGCGTGCAGCCGGTGTCCACGACGTAGTCCCCCGTAACCCAGTTGCGGAAACCGTTTCCAATCTTCGAGGAGAGGCGGCGGAACCAGGTATCCTGCCGTCGGTGCCGGACGCCGCAGACCACGTCCCAGCGGTCGAGATGTTCGAGCAGGCGCGGGATGTCGGCCGGGTCGTTTTGCAGGTCCCCGTCCAGAGTCACCACTGCTTTTCCCCGCGCCAGCCGAAAGCCCGCGACCATGGCATGAGTCTGGCCGTGATTCCTGCGCAAATGTCCGACTCGGAGCGTTGGGTCCACTTTCTGCGCGGCACGCAATGCTTCCAGCGTTCCGTCCGTGCTGCCGTCATCGACCACCAACACCTCATAGGAAAACGGACCGCCCCCCAGGGCGCGGTGAATAGCCCCCAGCAGGGGAGCGACGTTCTCCCGCTCGTTGAAAACCGGTATGACGACACTCAGGTCGAGCGCCAACTCGGGCCCTCCAGAATCGACAAATGGGGCTTGTTTGAACCCGGACACAGTGCTTTATTCTAACACGAGAAGACGGGGCCACTTTTGGCTCCAGCGGGGTTTGGGGGGCCGACGATAATTTCCTCATTTAGGCATCCCTTAACCCATTTCCCGAATCCCACGAGAGGGATATAATCGTTACTGAGATGCCCCGGCAGGAAACGAGGTCTCAGGGAAGACGGCCCGAATCGCCGAATGGGCGGCAGGTCCCCTCCGGTGCAGAAGACAGGCGCCAGACACCGCGAAGAAAAACCCGTTTGCCCGAGCCAGAGGGGAATAGATGAAAGATGAAAGATGAGAGGTGAGACGTGAAAGGTAAAACAATGAGAAGTCTCAGGAATTTCTCCAGCATGTTGCTGGTCGCGGGTCTGGTTACATTCTCCGCCTGCAGTTCCACAGCAGAACCCGACGATCAGCAGATCGTCAAGGATATTCAGTCCCAGCTTTTCAGCCATCGCCAGTTGAAGACCCGGGATATTTCCGTGGTTTCCTCGGAAGGCATCGTCACCCTCTCGGGAAGCGTGGAAGATCAAAGCGAGCGGCTCCAGGTGGGCGAGATTGCCCGGCAGGCGAAAGGCGTGAAGCAGGTTACGGATATGTTGAGTTTGGCCCCTCCTGCGCCTCCTGAGGAGGAACCGGTAGCCGCCGCTCCTGTCCGCCGTCGGCCACCGCCTCCGGCCCCAGCGGCCGCTCCGGCGCCCCAGCCCGTGGCTCAGCCCGCGGCTCAGCCCAAACCCCTCGAGGCCACCCCCGTAGCGCCGACTCCGACCCGTAAACCCCCGGTGCGTCGGGCTCCCCGGCCACCGCGGCTCGTATCGGTTGAAGTCCCTCCGGGCACCATCATCCCGGTCCGAATGATCGACCATATCGACTCCACCCGTCACAGCGCTGGAGAGGTATTCGCCGCCAGCGTTGACACGGCGCTGGCCGTAGACGGGCGAATCATTGCCCCGCGTGGCACGGACGCCACCGTGCGTCTTATCGAGGCTCGAACCTCAGGCCGCTTCAAGGGACGCTCGGAGTTGCGCATCGAGCTTATCGCTCTCCATATCGAAGGCCGCGAATATCAGGTGGAAACCACCGATTATCTTCATCAGGGAGGCTCGCGGGGTAAGAATACCGCCAAGAAGGTCGG
>JAPUME010000033.1 GCA_027294185.1 Acidobacteriota bacterium
CTGCTTTTCCTCGACGTGGTTTTTTTCCTCGGCAAAGCGGCTCTCGGAGGCTCCGTAGCGGACGACCATGTCCTGCAGCTCGCACTCGCCTCCCTTGTCACAGACCGGGCAATCGAGCGGGTGGTTCGTGAGCAGGAATTCCAACGCCGACTTGCGCGCCTGGGCGACTGTTTCCGTTTCGGTACGGACGATCATGCCCTCAGAGACGACGGTCGTGCAGGCCGTCTGGAGCTTGGGCATTTTTTCGATTTCGACCACGCACATGCGGCAAGCAGCCTGAAGAGAGAGTCCCGGGTAGTAGCAGAAGGAAGGGATTTCGCCTCCCAGCTTCTTGACCGTTTCGATCACCAGGCTGCCGGCGGCTGCCGTGACCGGCCGGTCGTCAATCGTCAGGTTTACCAGGTCTGCCATAGATTCCTTGTTGACCCTGTTCTCTATTTCCTTTCACGCTCTCAGGAGACGGGTGCGGGAGCTTTTTCGTGGGGGCAGGCTCCCAATCGCAGGTGCTCTTCAAACTCGTGGCGAAACTTGCTTACGATGCTCAGGGTGGGCATCGCCGCCGCGTCTCCCAGCGGGCAAAGTGTTTTCCCCATAATGTTCCCGGCGATATCCGCTACGGTATCCGGGTCGTCCGGCCTGCCGAAGCCGGCGTGGAAGCGGTCGAGCAGTTTCTTGATCCACGCGGTTCCTTCGCGGCAGGGGACACACCAGCCGCAGGATTCATGGGCGTAAAATTGCATGATGCGCTGCAACAGCTTGACCATGCAGGTGTCCTCGTCGATGACGATCACCCCTCCGGAGCCGAGCATGGATTTGATCTTGCCGAGGGAGTCGAAATCCATAGGAACGTCGATTTCATCCGCCGTCAGCACGGGACACGACGACCCGCCGGGAATCACGGCCTTGAGCTTCTTGCCGTCCCGCAGACCGCCGCCGACTTCATAGATCATCTTTCGCAGCGGGAAGCCCATCGGCAGCTCATAGATTCCGGGCCGGGCGATCTGCCCGCTCAGGCAGAACAGGCGTGTGCCGCCGTTCCTCTCGCATCCCAGTTTGGCGAACCATTCGCCGCCGTTGAGGAGGATGTGGGGGATATTCGCGAGTGTTTCAACGTTGTTGACCACCGTGGGGGCGCCGTAGAGACCGACAATGGCAGGGAAGGGAGGTTTGATGCGCGGGAATCCCCGCAGCCCCTCCAGGGAGTTGAGCAGGGCGGTCTCTTCGCCGCACTCGTAGGCTCCGGCTCCGGTGTGCGTGTAGAGGTTGAATTTGAATCCGCTGCCCTGGATGTTGTCACCCAGATAGCCTTTCGAGTAGGCCTCACCCAGCGCGCGGTCGAGGATGTCGATCAGATAACGGTATTCGCCGCGGACGTAGATGTAGCCCTGATGCGACTCGAGCGCCCAGCCGGCGATGATGCAGGCTTCGATCAACTGGTGGGGATCTTTTTCGATCAGGGGGCGGTCCTTGCAGGTGCCCGGCTCGCTCTCGTCGGCGTTGCAGACTATATACTTCGGCTTGGGAGACTGCCGGGGGACGAAGCCCCACTTCATCCCGGTGGGGAATCCGGCGCCGCCCCGGCCACGGAGATTGGATTTCTTCACTTCATCGATGACCTGATCGGATGTCATCGTGAGCGCCTTCTCCAGACCCTTGTAGCCGTCGTGCTGAAGATAGACGTCGATTGAGGCCGAGTTTTCGATGCCGAATCGCTTGGTGAGAACCGGGACCTGATGCGGGCTTTCACCCATCGGGTTTTTGTAGTCGCTCATGTTCTGATAAGTTCTCTATTTGCCTTGCGCTGTGAGGCTTTCGATGATCCGGTCGATTTTTTCCGGCGTCAGATTTTCGTAAAAGTCGTAGTTGATCTGTGCGGCGGGCGCGCCCACGCAGGCCCCGATGCATTCGACCTCTTCCAGTGAAAACGTGCCGTCTGAGGTGGTTTGTTTGTTTTCGATGCCCAGCCGTTTGCGGCAGTGATCGTAAATCGACTCTCCTCCGAGCAACATGCAGGAGACGTTGGTGCAGACCTGCAGGTGGAACTTCCCCGCCGGCTTGCGGCGCAGCATGGTGTAGTAGGAGACGACCTCGATGACCTCAATGCGGGGCAGGTCGAGGGTGCGGCAGATCTCTTCTACAATTTCTTCGCTTACATAGCCGATCTCATCCTGCGCAAAGAGCAGCATGGGCACGAGCGCAGAACGCTTGACCGGGTATCGCCCCAGCAGCGTCTGGAACCGTTCTTTGAGTTGTTGAGAAATCATGGTTCCCATCGAAAGGTTCGGTTTAGCGGTCAATCTCTCCCAGAACGATGTCGATACTTCCGATGCAGGCCACGGCGTCGGACAACAGCGACCCTTCGATCATTTTGGGAAGGACCTGCAAGTTGGCAAACGAGGGCGTGCGCATGTGGACGCGAAACGGCTTCGGAGACCCGTCGCTTACCACATAAAATCCCAACTCACCGCGCGGGGACTCGATTGCCTGATAGGCCTCGCCCACCGGGGGATGGAAACCTTCGGTGATGATCTTGAAGTGGTAGATGAGGGCTTCCATCTGCGTCTTCATCTTCTCGCGGTCGGGCAATACGATTTTCGGAGCATCGGCCTTGACCGGGCCTTCCGGCATTCCCTCAAGGGCTTGCCGGACAATCTTGAGCGACTCGCGCATTTCGGCCATGCGCACCTGATAGCGCGCGTAAACATCGCCCTCGGTGCGCGTTGGGATTTCAAAGTCGAATTTCTCATAGCCCGAATAGGGCCGAGCCTTCCGCAAGTCCCAGGCGATGCCCGAGGCGCGCAGGATGGGGCCGGAGACGGCCCAGGCCAGACAATCCTCCGACGAGAAGATTCCGACACCCTGGGTCCGCTTCAGCCAGATGGGGTTGCGGGTCAGCAGCGCTTCGTATTCATCGAGCTTTGCCGGAAAAATCCGTATGAACTTTTCAACCCGCTTTTCCCATCCGAGCGGAGGCTCCACCGCGAGCCCGCCAATACGAAAGTAGCTGGTCATCATCCGCTGGCCGGAGACGAATTCGAAAATCTTCAGAATTTCTTCGCGTTCGCGGAAGCAGTAGAGCAGAACCGACATGGCGCCCATGTCGATGGCGTGCGTGCCGAGCCAGACCAGGTGGCTGTTGAGGCGCGTTAGCTCGGTCAGCAGAACCCGCAGGTATTGGGCGCGGGGAGGAATCGCAGCGTCCAGGCCCAGGAGCTTTTCAACCGCCAGGCAGTAGCAGAGGTTATTCGAGAGAGGCGCCAGGTAATCGACTCGGTCGGTCAGCGTAATGACCTGGGAGTAGGTGAGGCTTTCGCAGGTCTTTTCGATCCCGGTATGCAGGTAGCCGATGTCGTAGGTGGCCCGGGTGATGGTCTCGCCGTCGAGCTCCAGCACCAGGCGCAGCACACCGTGGGTCGAGGGGTGCTGCGGCCCCATGTTGAGGATCAGCTTTTCTTCCTGTCCGGGGATTTTTTCGAGCGTCAGGGCCATTCTATTCTTTCAACCGGGGAACCATTTCTCTCCAGCGATACTCTTCCCTTTAGCGATACCCCTCCAGCGGATAATCTTTGCGCAGAGGGTGCCCTTCCCAGTCTTCCGGCAAAAGGATTCTCGCCGGGTTGGGATGGCCCTGGAAATCAACTCCGAACAAATCATGCACTTCGCGTTCAAAGGCGTTCGCCGCCGGCCAGAGAGGCACCAGGGACTCGACGCGGGCGGCGGCTCCCGGGATCCGCACGACAATCTGTAACTCATCCCCTTTCGGGATGCTTCGAAGGCGGTAGACGATCTCGAAGCGGGGTTCGTGTGGAAAGCGGTCCACGCAGGTGACGTCGGAGAGGAAATTGAAATTAAGTTCGGGATCATCTCGAAAGAGCTTCGCGCAAGCCGGGAGAGAATCAGCCGAGAGGGTCAGGCAAAGTTGGCCGTGATGCTCTTCCGCTTTTTCCAGACCGGAAAGGTGGGATTCCTCTAATTTCTTGATGACGGGATTGGATTCAAGCTCGGAGGTCAAGTTCATTCCTGAATATCAAAGTTCTCCCCCCAGGCGGCACCTGATTCGAGAGAGGCTTGCGAGCGGGCTGTTCCGGTGTAACCCTCTTGCCGGGGAGAAGGGAAGCCTTTTAACCTTCGGTTTAGCAATTCCAATTCAGGCGGTTCAGCGATTCCAATCCAGGGCGCCTTTTTTCCAGACGTAAATGTATCCTGCCATGAGTATCCCGACATAGGTGCCCATCTCGATGAAGCCGAACCAGCCAAGTTCCCTGAAAACAATGGCCCAGGGAAAGAAAAAGATGACTTCCACGTCGAAAAGGATAAACAGCATTGCCACCAGGTAGAACTTGACTGAAAAGCGCTCCCGGGCGGTGCCGACGGGCGCAATACCGCACTCGTAGGGGGCAAGCTTCACCGCGTTCCGCAGCCTGGGTCCGACCACGGCCGAGAGGCCTATAATCGCAGCGGCCAGGCCAGTCACGATGAGGAAATGCAATAAGACGGGCGCGTAATCCTGGAGCATGGCTGTGTCAAAAAGGGTGAGACTTTCGCTCTAAATATATGACTATAAAAGCCCTTAAATCACACTGTCAAGTTTTTTCTTGCTACTCGAAGGCGCTGTGGATAATATTTTCCTGACGAATAGATTACGATGAGGGTGAGTTTCGACCAGGCCAGGTTATGGTATTTGGATTCAACACGGATGTGAAACACGATGGGGTCGTTTACCATGTGCAAACCGAAACTCGGAAGGACGGGAGGTTCGAAACCGTTGTGTATCGCAGGGGTGAAATCATTCATAAGGTTACTTCCCCCACCCCGCAACCAAACGACTCCTCCGCGGATGAGGAAGTGCGCAAAGTTTTGGAAGAGCAGCACAGGCAGGTCATCGACCGCATTCGCTCCGGCGAATTGGAGTCTCCCACCGCATAGCCCACCGGCCAGTTGAGGTTGGAACGCCTTGATCCAGGTTACAATCAACGGGCAACTTCGGGAAGTGCCCGGCGGGTTGAATATACAATCCCTGCTTGCCTGGCTCGATCTTCCCGCAGATCGCGTGGCGGTAGAGCAGAATCAGGAGATTGTGCAGCGGGACCGTTGGAATGAAACGCGAGTGGAAGCCTCGGATCATCTGGAAATCGTGCAGTTCGTGGGAGGCGGAAAGGAATAGCGCACTCGCGCTCTGGTAGGATTTAGGATTCAATGCCCACCTCAGCTACATCGCCGGCCCTGTTACTGGTCACCCTGTTGATCAAGTTGGGCCTGATTGCTTCTCTGGCGAGCATCATTACCCGATTCGGCGCCTTCAAGGAACTCCTGTTCGTGGAGCAGAGGAATGCGCGACAGAAGATTCACTTTGCGGCTTTCCTGGGAATCCCCTTCTTTCTGGGAGTAATGGCCCGGCTGGTGGCCGGATACCAGGGAGCCGACCTGAGTCTGGAAATCACCCTGCTGGCCGGATTGCTGGGTGGGGCTGTGGTGGGTTTGCTCGTGGGCCTGATGGTGCACCTGCCGGCTTTCCTGATCGGCGGGGAGTGGATGGCGATCGTAATGCTTTCCCTCTACGCGCTGGTCGGGGGCCTGGTCCGCTATATCTGTCCCGACAAAGAGGAGATCTGGAAGTATTCTCCCTTTATCGAGCTGAGCCTTTACCGCTCTATTCGGCGGCGCTTCACCAATCCGGGCATGGACTGGCAGGTCCTGCTTTTCCTGGTGGGGGTGATCCTTGAAATCACCCGGATGTGGACGGGACGCCTTTTTCCGGCGGGCAAGTTGTTCTACCTCGACTCGGAGGGGAGTTTCTGGACGGCGTTTCTGATTGTCCTGGCCACCCCCATCGGGGTCGGTCTGCCCTTGCGGATTTGGAACAGCACGCGGATCGAGCGCACCCTGGAAGAACAGAAACGGCTGCTCATGCAGGCCCGTGTCGAATCCCTCACAGGCCAGATCAATCCTCACTTCCTGTTTAACACCCTGAATACGGTCTCTTTCCTGACTCGCAGCGACCCGGGCAAGGCGCGGGAAGTGCTGGTGAAGCTCTCGAACATCATGCGCGGACGACTGAAGGCGCAGTTGAATTTTGTTCCCCTGAAGCAGGAGTTGGACTTTGTCGACGATTACCTGGATATCGAGGTGGTGCGGTTCGGAAAAGAGAAGCTCGAAATCCGCAGGGAGATTGACCCGGACACCCTGGAGCTTGTGGTTCCCAATATGTTGCTGCAACCGCTGGTCGAAAACGCCGTGAAGCACGGGATCAGCCCCAGGATCGAGGGAGGAATTCTCGTGATCGGCGCCCGCCGCGCCAACGGCCGCCTGACCATACGGGTCGGGGACAACGGAGTGGGAATTTCCCCGGAGAAGCGCGAACAGATATTCGCCTCCGGGATCGGCATCAGCAATGTGCTGGAACGGCTGAAGGTGATCTACGGAAAGGATTTCCAGATCGACGTGGACAGCCAACCGGGACGCGGCACAGAAATTCGCATCGATATTCCCGAGGTGCATCCCATGCCTGATTCCAGCTTGGCCCCGGCGGAGAGACCCGTCTCAAAGGCATCCTGAGTGTGGCGCGTAATGCTTTTCCCGCCTCTTAGGCGGCATTGCGTGTGGTATGATG
>JAPUME010000330.1 GCA_027294185.1 Acidobacteriota bacterium
CGTTGCTCGGTTCCGTGCTTCTTGACGGAAGTAATCGCTTCTGTGATCTCAACAATACCGCTGAACATTTAAGCATCCCGGTTCGTCGGCCCCTGGCTTAAGCCCGCTCAGAAACTCCTCCGATGAGCCGCAACCCGCTCCAACCACGACGATTATGGGCGGATTCCTAACCATTACTCCCGACCTGCCTTTTTCGGGGAACTTCGTGGCTTTGGATGATAGATTTTAGCATACCTGTTTCCCCTTGGCCTATGATCTTCCCTCTGGAGCTCATTCCCCATGTTAAACATGGTAAACGTGATAAACCGGTCCCCGGACGGCCCGTCGGCCCAATTGCCGTTGACTACCTCGGGTAAAGCCATATAATCGCCACTCATGCCAAAAACAGAGGGAAGATTTCTGATTACCGGCGCCCAGGGCTTCCTCGGGGCCTGGGTGGTCAAGTATCTCGTCGAGGCCGGTCACCGGCCCTGTGTCTTCGACATCTCCACCGAGCCGAAGCGCATGGCCAATCTGCTCGACAAGGACCAACTGGACCGAGTGAATTTCATCCAGGGCGACGTCACTCGCGCCGAGGACGTAAACCGCGCAGTGGCGGAAAACGCCATTGACCGGATCATTCATCTGGCTGCACTGCAGGTCCCCTTCTGCGCGGCCGACCCCCCGCTCGGCGGCTGGGTCAACGTCGTGGGAACCCTGAACATTTTTGAAGCCGCGCGCCTCCACGCGAAAGGAATGAAGAGTCTGGTCTATGCGAGCTCGGCAGCGGTCTTCGGTCCCGAAGAATTTTACGAGGGGAAGAGGGTCCCGGAAGGCGCCGACCTGTTGCCGGGAACTCACTACGGTGTCTTCAAGCAATGTAACGAGGGGAACGCCCGCGTCTATTTTCAAACTCACAACCTCTCGAGCGTGGGCTTAAGACCGTGGGCGCTTTACGGGGTGGGCCGGGATCAGGGTATCACCTCCGGACTTACCAAGGCGATCAAAGCAGGCGTCGTCGGGAAACCCTACACCATCAAGTTCACCGGCGGAATCGACCTGCAGTATGCGGAAGATTGCGCCCGCATCTTCTTGAGTTGCAGCGAGTCCCCTCGGAAGGGAGCGCGGATTTATACCTTGCGCGGCGTCGCCATGCAGGTGAATGAGTTTATTCAACGACTGGAACAGGTCTACCCGAAAGCCAAAGGGCTGATTCAGGCCGAGGGCCCCCGAATGCCGATCGCTTATGAGCTGGACGACAGCCTGATGGTCAAAGATCTGGGTGAGGTGCCCCGGACCCCGCTTGAGGAAGGGATCCGCAGGACTGTGGAAATTTTCGAGCGGCTCCACGGTGAGGGCCGCCTGGATGTAGGCGACTTGGAAGTGTAAAGGCACCATGTGGACTGACTTTCGGAGAACCTTCGCGCGCCTTCTCATCCTTTTCCTTTTGTCCAGCCTCCTCAGTTGTGGCCGGACCGCACGGCCGACCATCGCCGTCGTGCCCAAAGCCCAATCCCACTTCTTCTGGCAGGCGGTACACGCGGGAGCCGTGTCGGCAGCCAACGAAGCAGGCTATGAAGTCCTCTGGAACGGTCCCGCCAGCGAGGCAGACTTCGCTCACCAGATCAGGATTCTGGACGACCTGATCAACCGGCGAGTCAGCGGCATTCTGATCGCACCCTCAGACCGCGAGGCCCTGGTCCCGGCTATCGAACGGGCCCATCGGGCCGGCATACCACTCACCATCGTCGACTCCGGCGCCAATGCGGAAAACTATGTCTCCTATGTGTCCACGAACAACTACGAAGGCGGGGTGATGGCGGCGCGTCGCATGGGGGAAATCCTCGGAGGGAGGGGTCAGGTGGCCGTGGTCGGGCTTATGCCCGGGAGCACTTCCACCGTAGCCCGCGAGACAGGCTTTCAGGAAACTCTGGAGAAAGAATTTTCCGAGATTAAGCTCGTAGCCTTTCAATACGGTATGTCCAACCGGGCACGCTCCCTGGCCGCCGCCGAAGACATCCTTACAGCACACCCCGACCTGGACGGAATCTTCGGTTCCGCAGAGCCCGGCACAATCGGCGTGGTGCAGGCCGTCAAAGCCCGCCGACTCGCAGGAAAAGTAAAAATCGTCGGATTCGATACCTCTCCCAGCCTGGTCGAAGACCTGAGGACGGGCGTCATTGACTCCCTGGTCCTGCAAGACCCCTTTAACATGGCCATTCAGGCTTTCCAGACTCTTACGGAAAAATTGGAGGGAGGAACACCGCCGCGCCGGATCAACATGACACCAACCCTGGCAACTTCGGAAAATCTCTCCCAACCCGATATCTCCCGACTCCTGGACCCGCAGCCGAATATCGACCGTTACTTGAGATGATGAAATGACCGTCCCGCCGGAAACTTCCATCAACTCCGAAACCTCCCCTTCCGATTCCAAACCGCCCGCTCGTCTCGAAATGCGCGGCGTATCCAAATCTTTTTCCGGTGTCACGGTTCTCCGCCGGGCAAACCTCACGGCAAAGGCGGGAGAGGTGCACGGGCTGGTGGGTGAAAACGGCGCGGGCAAGTCCACATTGATGAAAATTCTATCGGGCGAGCTCCCCCGAGATGCGGGCGAAATCTTCTGGGAGGGCAGACCGGCTGGAATCGAATCCCGCTCCGACTCCCAGCGGCTGGGAATTTCGATGATTCATCAGGAGTTGAGCCTGGCGCCTCACCTCAGCGTAGCGGCCAACATTTTCCTGGGACGCGAACCGTTGAAGGGATGGGGAGCGCTCGACCGACGTGCGGAGCTCGAGGAGGCAACCCGTTCCCTGGCGGAACTGGGGTTCGAGCTGGATGCCAGCCGTCCCGTAAGCCTTCTGAATCCGGCCGAGAGGCAACTGGTCGAGATTGCGCGGGCCCTCACGGCCTCGAGCGGGCTGATTATTATGGATGAGCCTACCTCCTCACTTTCCAGTCCCGAGGTGGAAGATCTGTTTTCCGTGGTCGAAAAACTCAAGCAGCGCGGCGTGTCGATTATCTTTGTCACGCATCGGCTGGAAGAGCTGGCGCGAATCGCCGACCGGGTCACGGTCCTGCGGGACGGGGCAGTGGTCCACTCGACTGAGATGCCACGCAAGGATTTCTCCCCCCTGATTCATGCCATGGTAGGCCGCGAACTGCGCGACCTGTTCCCGGCCCGTAAGGTCCTGCCGGGACCCGTTATTCTAAAAGTGGAAAACCTCTCCCGCCGAGGCATGATTGAAAACGCAAACCTGGAATTGCGCCGGGGTGAGGTCGTGGGACTGGCGGGTCTGATCGGGGCCGGTTGCACGGAACTGGTGGAGACTCTTTTCGGCGCCTGGCCCCCCGAGACGGGGGAGGTTCGTATCGAAGGAAAGCCCGTCTCAATTCGCGCCCCGCAGGACGCGATTCGCGCCGGAATGGTCCTGATCACCGAGGACCGCAAAACAACCGGGCTGGCCTTGCCGCTTCCCCTGAGCCACAACATCACCCTGTCGAATCTCCGGGCGCTGGTCCGAGCGGGGAAAATCGGCCTGAGGGAGGAGAAGCGAGTCGCGCAGAAATTCATCGAGCGGCTGCGCATTCGCGCCTCCTCAGTCGATCAGAAAACGGCCTCTTTGAGTGGCGGAAATCAGCAGAAAGCGGTCCTGGCGAAGTGGCTCTTCTGTGAGCCGCGCATCTTCCTGCTCGATGAGCCGACCCGGGGCGTCGACGTCGGCTCCAGGCAGGAAATCTACGGCCTGATGAACGAGCTGGCCGAAGCGGGAGCCGCGATCCTGATGATTTCCTCTGAGCTCGAAGAGATACTCGGCATGAGCGACCGCGTGCTGGTCATGCGCGCGGGCAGAATCGTCAAGGAACTCGTGACCCGAGAGACGTCTCAAGAAGAGATCATGCATTACGCCGCGCTTGCTTCGTCAAACGCAGGGGAGGAGGTGCATTGAGGGACTCCATGAATACCGGCCCATCCAATACGTCCAACACATCCAGCTCAACTCTGCCGACGCCGGCCTCGAAGCCTCCCACGCGCTCGCGGCATTGGAATTGGCTGGAGAAATTTCTCCCCATCCTCAGCCTGGTTCTTCTTTTTGTCGCGCTGGCGATTCTCTCCCCTCACTTCCTGACCCTGCCTAATCTCTCGAACGTCGCCCGGCGGACCGCCGTCATTAACATCATGGCTCTGGGAATGACGTTAATCATCATCTCCGGCGGCATCGACCTTTCGGTCGGCTCCGTCATGGCATTTTCCGGAATCGCGGGGACCATGCTGCTTCAGGCAGGATTGCCGCTGCCGGTCGCGATCCTCGGCGCGATGGTGGCGGGGATGGCCTGGGGATTGATCAATTCCCTGTTGATTACCCAGCTCAGAGTCAGCCCCTTCATCGCTACGCTGGGAACCATGGGAGCCGCGCGCGGCCTAACCCTGGTTATCACCGACGGCCTTCCCATCGTTCGGCTGCCGCGCACTTTCGGGTTCCTGGGGGATGGAAACCTGCTGCAGATTATCCCCGTTCCCTTGGCGATACTGCTGGCGCTGGCATTTTTGACCGGATATATCCTGAAATTCACTCGACTGGGCCGCTACGCCTTCGCCATCGGCAGCAACCGCGAGGCGGCACGCTACGCCGGCATCCCCATCACGCGCTACCTGATTGCCATCTATTGCCTGGCCGGGGCCTTTACGGGAATGGCCGCCATGATCGCATCCTCCCGGCTGATGACCGGCCAACCCACGGCCGGACAAGGTTATGAGCTTTCCGTTATCGCGGCGGTGGTCATCGGCGGGGGAAGTTTGGCGGGGGGCGAGGGGAGCGTTTCGGGAACCGTGGTGGGCGCTTTCATCATGAGCCTGATCTCGAACGGCAGCAACCTGCTGGGGGTTTCACCCTTCTGGCAGCAGGTCCTGATCGGCTCGGTCATCGTTTTCGCGGTCGCGGTGGATGAGCTTCGCAAGCGAAAACAGGGGTAGCTTGGAGGTTTCCTAAAGCTGTGGTCTTTATTGGAGGGACACCGAGTTTTAATTATCAGGATAAATTCCCAATTTCCCTCGAACCCGGTCGTTGTGGTCGTAGGGAAGGGAGAGCTTCCCCAGCATGACCTCACTGTAGAAAGCCAGATCCCAATCACGGGCAAAACGAAGTTGCGAGAGGGTCAGTCCTTCGACATCTCGGAGGTTTGCGCCGCGCAGGTTGGCAAGCCTCAGGTCCGCCCCTCGAAAACGCGCCCCCTGGAGCTGCGCCCCCTCGAAGTTGTCGCCACGCAGGTCGGTCTCTTCCAGGTTGGCTTCCACCAGCACGGCTCCCTGAAAATTTGACCGTCCGAGATTAGCCCCGCGGAGATTGGCGCGCCTAAGATTCGCCCGCTGGATGCCGGCCCCGCCCAGGTAAACCCGGGAAAGGTCGGCTCGTGCCAGGTTGGCGTCGTGAAGTCTGGCCCACCCCAGATAAGCTTCTCGAAGGTCGGCCACGAACAGGTTGGCTCGCTGGAGACTGGCTCGGGCCAGATTGGCCCCGCAAAGGTTGGCTCCGAAAAGATTGGCTCCCTGAAGGTTGGCGCGAGCCAGGTTGGCGCCGCGGAGATTGATTCCTGCGAGGAAACATCCGCGGAAATTCACGCCGGAGAGGTTGGCTTCAATCAGGTCAGTCCCGAAAAGATCCGCCCTTTCTCCTTCCCTGCTTTCAGATTCAACCCACTGCCGATGGGCGGCCAGAATCTGGGCCAACCGCTCCGGCTTCAAAATCCGAAGTCCGCTCCCATTGGACCTCGGAAGTCCGACTTCGCGGGAGTCCCCATCCACTTTCGCTTCTCCTCGCCCTGAGTCTGGAGGATTCACTGGAGTACTATTGCCGTCTATACACTACATAGGATGATTTAGATACTGGTATCTTGCCACGAGACCCAGGGGTCAGGTATTTGGGGTTGACGGTGAGGGGCGGATGGAGTAAATTTTGTTGTGTTGTTAAGGTGAGACTCTACGGGATGCTGTCAAGGTGCTTCGTGGGCTCCTTTTAATTTTCGCCCCGTGACATTCACCAGCCCGCTGGACACAACCAGCGGGCCTTTTTTTTGGACTTCCACACGGGGTGCTGTAGCCGACCGATAGAAATTCCGGTCTCAATGCGGGCTCTTGCCCCCTGCTTCCCCGATGGCGGAAGGCCTGAACAAGTTACGGTCACTTCGGCATGGGTCGTCCAACAACAAAAACCCAGGGACTCAAGGGCCTTGAGGTCATCGCCTTCGAAAGCCGCCGGGCCACCGAAATGGCCTCGCTAATCTCCCACCACGGCGGCACGCCCGTCATCGCCCCCGCCATGCGGGAAATCCCTCTGGAAGAAAACTCCGCCGCCTTCCAGTTTGCCGACGAACTCTTTGCGGGAAAAATCGACGGCATAATCTGCATGACGGGAGTCGGAACACGGACTCTGTTCGAGGCTCTGCAAACAAGTTTCTCCCGCCAAAAGATCGTCTCGGCACTTTCCGAAATTACCGTCGTTGCACGCGGACCCAAGCCCGTCAAGGTTCTTCGCGAATACCAGATTCCCATCACCATCACGGTTCCCGAACCTAATACCTGGAGGGAAATCCTGCAGGAGCTGGACGAGAATCCGCGCGGATTTACACTTCAGGGTAGCAGGGTAGCCGTTCAGGAATACGGAATCTCGAACCAGGCTTTTCTCCGGGAACTGGCTGAACGGGGGGCCTCGGTGCTCCGCGTGCCGGTTTACCGCTGGGCGCTGCCGGAAGACACAGGGCCTCTCGGTAGTGCTCTCGAAGCCATCTCCAAGGGCCGCGTTCGCGTCATTCTGTTTACCAATGCCGCCCAGGTGGATCACATGCTTCAGGTCGCCTCGAAGCTTGGCCTGCGGGAATCCCTCTCCAAAGCTCTCAAGAACTGTGTGGTTTGCTCGGTCGGACCCACCTGTAGCGAGGTGATGCGGGCGAGGGGATTGCCGATTGATCTGGAACCCGAGCATCCGAAAATGGGTGTGCTCGTCCAGGAGTGCGCCGACAGAGTGGGGGAATTACTCGAGAAGAAGGACAATCATTCAGGCTCCGGAGTCGCCCTGGAGGAGCCGCCCTCGGCCAGGGCCACAGGTCCCGGCCGAGACCCGCTGGCTGATTCCCGCTTCATGAAAGCTTGCCGCCGCGAGCCGGTGGATGCCACTCCGGTCTGGTTGATGCGCCAGGCAGGACGCTACATGAAGGAGTACCGCGACCTGCGCGCCAGAGTTCCCTTCCTCGAACTCTGCAAATCGCCGGAGCTGGTCTCAGAGGTCACCGTCACGGCTGCCAGGAGAATCGGCGCCGATGCGGCCATCATCTTCGCCGACCTCCTGTTGATCGTCGAACCCCTCGGCTATGATCTCGCTTACGACACGGGAGAGGGTCCCGTGGTCCGTCCTGTGCTCAGGGAATCGGCCGACGTGGACCGGATGCGCGAGGTGGAACCGGAAGATTCGCTCCACTACCTCTACGAGGCCATCCGGCTGACCCGCTCGGAGCTCCCTCCCGACATTCCCTTGCTTGGATTCGCAGGCGCGCCTTTCACCCTGGCCTCCTACATTATTGAGGGGGGAGCATCGAAGAACTACGCCCACACCAAAAGCCTCATGTACCGCGACCCCGGCGCGTGGCATGCCTTGATGAAACATCTGAGCCGGAGCCTGGTCAAGTACACGAACGCGCAAATCGCCGCCGGAGTTCAGGCCGTGCAGATCTTCGATACCTGGGTCGGCTGCCTCGGCCGGGCCGACTACCGGCGTTTCGTTCTGCCTCACACTCGCTCGCTCATCCAGGGAATTACACCGGGCACGCCCGTCATCAACTTCGGCACCGGCACCTCGCACCTGCTCGAAGATATGCGCGAAGCCGGGGGCGAAGTCATCGGCCTCGACTTCCGAGTCGAACTCGATCAGGCGTGGGCCCGGCTCGGAGAAGGCGTGGCCGTTCAGGGGAACCTCGACCCGCTGGTGCTGTTTGCCGAACCCCCCTACATTCGGGAAAGGACGCAGGAGATTCTGGACAAAGCGGCGGGACGCGCGGGACATATCTTTAACCTGGGCCACGGCATCCTCCCCCAGACCCCGGTCGATAACGTCCTGCGCCTGACGGATTTTGTGCATGAGTTGAGCAGCCGAAAGAGATAAGAATCCGCGCCCCCCAA
>JAPUME010000331.1 GCA_027294185.1 Acidobacteriota bacterium
GTTTGGCCGAAGATCGGCTACGAGTTCCACGGCACCGACGCCCCGGGCCCCGACATGAAACCGTTTGACGAGTCAATCCTCGAAAACGTGCGCAAGAAGCCGAAGTTCTACCGCGAGGTGGATTGATGGCGACCGACAACGACCGCACTGACATTCTGGTAATCGGCTCAGGCGCCGCAGGGGCGGCGGTTGCCTGGCAGCTGGCCGAAAAGGGCGCGAAGGTTGTCTGCCTGGAACAGGGTGATTGGGTGAAGCCGGACGAGTACGGCTCAACCAAACCCGACTATGAAGTGAATATCCAGCGAGGGCCCTGGAACTTCTCTCCCAACGTCCGCCGCCTGCCCGAAGATTATCCCGTTGTGGAAGCGGGAAAGGACCCGCCCGGCATCCTGATGTTCAACGCAGTCGGCGGGAGCACCATCCATTGGGCCTGCCACTTCCCACGCTTCCATCCCTCCGACTTCCGCGTCAGAAAACTGGATGGGGTCGCCGACGACTGGCCTCTTACTTATAAGGACCTCGAACCCTATTACGATGAGAATGACCGACAAATCGGGGTGTCGGGAATGGTGGGCGACCCCTGCAACCCGGACCGCACGGCGCGATCGACCCCGCCCCTGCCGCTCGGCGTACTGGGCGAGACGATCACGCGCGGCTTCGACAAGCTCGGCTGGTACTGGTGGCCCTCCGATAATGCCATCAACTCACGCGACTACGACGGGCGGCCTGCCTGCACGCTGCACGGCAAGTGCCTGTTCGGCTGCGCCATCGGCGCCAAAGCATCAACCGACGTCACCTACTGGCCCAAAGCGCTGAAGAAGGGCGCCGTCATCCGCACTCATGCGCGGGTGCGGGAGATTTCCCTGGACCCTCGAGGACGCGCTCGTGGGGCCATCTATTACGACCGCAAGGGGGGACTGCACGAGGCATTGGCACGCGTCGTCGTAGTCTGCTGCAACGGGGTCGGCACGCCGCGCCTGCTGCTCAACTCGACCTCACGTCTGTTTCCCGACGGCCTGGCCAATTCCTCGGGACAGGTGGGGAAGAATTTCATGATTCACCCCTTCCGTATGCTGGAAGGTGTATTCGAACACCGGGTAGACGGGTGGAGGGGCCCCTTCGGAATTCCGGCCATGAGCCAGCAATTTTACGAGACCGACCCCTCACACGGATTCCTGCGCGGCTACACACTTCTGCTGGAAC
The DNA here is from genome assembly GCA_027294185.1 of Acidobacteriota bacterium. GTDB lineage: Bacteria > Acidobacteriota > Terriglobia > UBA7540 > JAPUME01 > JAPUME01. The sequence continues at coordinate 1,204 of JAPUME010000331.1, forward strand.
GATCCTTCGGCCCCTTGCATCAGGCCTGGGGCAGCTTCGCGGGGCATCCCATCCCCTGGGGCAGAGATCATCACCGGGTGATGCGCCGCCGCTTCGGACACCTGATTCGTGTCACGGTGCTCGGCGAGGATCTGCCCGAGGCGCACAACCGCGTTGAGTTGGACGCCGACCTCACCGACAGCAACAGCATACCGGCTCCCAAGGTCTTTTATACCTACAGCAAAAACAGCCTGAAAATGCTCGAGCACGGCGGCAGACGGGCAAGGGAAGCGCTTGAGGCCGCAGGAGCCACGGAAGTGCTCGACAGCGGCGTCATGCAGCCCGGCTTTCACCTGATGGGGACGGCACGCATGGGCAGCGACACTGGAAATTCCGTCGTCGATGCCTGGAACCAAGCACATGACGTAAGAAATCTCTTCATCGTCGACGGAAGCTCTTTTACCACCTCTGCGGCGGTCAACCCGACCTCGACCATCGGCGCGATTGCCTTGCGTTGCGCCGACGGCATCTGGGAACGGCACCGCGAATGGATATAAGAGAGACCGGTCATAACCACATTGAGAGGTGCTCGGATGGCGCAAGAGCAAGTTGACGTAATCGTAATCGGCTCCGGAGCGGCGGGCGCAGCCGTAACCAAGCGTCTTGCCGACCGAGGCGTGAAGGTTGTCTGCCTGGAGCAGGGGGAGTGGATCAAGCCGGGCGACTACCCCTCCACGCAGCCGAACTATGAAGTCCAGCTCAAGCGAGGCCCGTTTAATTTCAGCCCCAACATCCGCAAGCTCCCCGAAGACTACCCGGTGGTTACGGGAGGGAAGCATCCGCCGAACGTGCTGATGTTCAACGCCGTGGGCGGCAGCACGATCCATTGGACCTGCCACTTCCCGCGCTTCCACCCCTCCGACTTCCGCGTCAAGACGCTGGATGGGGTGGGTGACGACTGGCCCATCACCTATCAGGACCTCGAACCCTACTACGACGCCAATGACCGCGAGATGGGGGTGGCCGGGATTGCCGGCGACCCCTGCAACCCGCCTCGAAAGGAGCGGCCCACGCCGCCCCTGCCGCTCGGCAGGCTTGGCGAGACCATCGCTCGCGGCTTCGACAAGCTCGGCTGGTACTGGTGGCCCTCCGATAACGCCATCGTCTCGCGCGACTACGACGGACGGCCCGCCTGCACGCTGCACGGCAAATGCATGTTCGGCTGCGCCATCGGCTCGAAAGGCTCGACCGACGTCACCTACTGGCCGAAAGCGTTGAAGCAAGGAGCGGAGGTTCGGACCCGGGCCAGAGTCCGCGAGATCACCCTGGACGCGCGCGGGCGTGTGCGCGGAGTGCTCTACCACGACCGTGAAGGAAGATTGCATGAGGCATTGGCGCGCGTCGTTGTCATCTGCGGCAACGGCGTCGGCACACCGCGCCTGCTGCTCAACTCGACCTCACGTTTGTTTCCCGATGGCCTTGCCAATTCCTCCGGGCAGGTCGGCAAGAACTTTATGCTTCATCCCTTTCGGATGGTCGAAGGTATCTTCGAAGATCGAATGGATGGATGGTCTGGTCCTTTCGGGATTCCGGCATTCAGTCAGCACTTCTACGAAACGGACCATTCGCGCGGCTTCGTTCGCGGCTTCTCCCTCCTGCTGGAACGCTCCTTCGGGCCGCTTCATCAAGCCTGGGGCGGGTTTACCGGACATCCCGTCCCCTGGGGCAGGGACCATCACCGCGTGATGCGTAGGAGCTTCGGCCATGTCATTCGCGTCACTCTGCTCGGCGAGGACCTGCCCGAAGAGACCAACCGCGTCGAGCTAGACCCCGAGGTAACCGACAGCAACGGCATCCCGGCCCCGCGCGTCATCTACACCTACAGCGAAAACAGCCTTCGCATGCACGAATACGCGCGCAAAGTCAGCACCGAGGCGCTTCAGGCGGCGGGCGCTTACGAGGTGAGGGACGGCGGCGTCATCCAGCCGGCATTTCATTTGATGGGAACCGCGCGGATGGGAAACGACCCGAGGCGGTCAGTGATCAACCGCTGGCATCAGGCGCACGACGTGGGGAACCTTTTTATCGTGGACGGGAGCTCGTTTACCACCTCCGCGGCGGTCAATCCGACCTCCACCATCGGCGCCCTGGCCCTCCGCTGCGCCGACGCCATCTGGGAACGGCGTCAGGAATGGGTATAATCAAATCCAGGAAGAGCAATATCAAGTCGATTTTGTGCGGCGACGGGAAACATTCCGGTTATTGCGGAATCTCCTGAAGACATCCGCCACGGCCTCGAGCGTCTTTTCGACATCCGCTTCCGAGTGCGCCGTTGAGACATACCACCGTCCCTCGGGTAGCAGGTACACCCCGGCATGTAACATCGCCACAATAAACCGGTCCCGCGCTTCGAGGTCGCCCTCGAGGCTCTCCCGATAATTCCGCATTTCGGCCCGACGGGTGAAGGAAAGATGAAACGCCGCGCCCACCCCGTTGATCAAAAGAGGGATGCCTGCCCTCTCAGCCTGTTGACCGATTCCCTTCATGAGCGCCTCACCTGACCGGCGAATCCGCCTCAGTTGCGCGCCGCGCTTGGCGGCCAAAAACTTGAGCGCGGCGTCGGCTGCAGCCAGCGCGATCGGGTTGCCGTTGAACGATCCTGCATGGACCACACGCCCTTCGGCGATCCAATCCATGATTTCTCTTTTGCCGGCCACTACGCTCAACGGAAACCCCGCCGCCACTGCCTTGCCGAACGTAGCCAGGTCGGGCCTCACGCCGTAGAGCTCCTGCGCTCCACCCGGCGCGACGCGGAAGCCGGTGATGATCTCATCAAAAACGAGGACCACGCCGTAGCGCGTCGCCAGCCGCCTCAAGCCTTTCAGGTAGCCGGGAACGGGCACCAGGCAGCTCGTGTTACAGAGAATCGGCTCGGTGATGATGGCGGCGATGTCACGGTGATGTTCTTCGAGAGTGGCTTCAAGCGCCGGAAGATCGTTCCAGGGCAGGACACAGACGTCGTCCAAGGCCGTGGGGCTCTGCCCCTCTGAGCCCGGCACAGGCTCGGTGGGAGGGTGGGCAATCCCGGGCGGGTGAAAGCTGATGAGCACGTTATCGGGGGAGCCGTGATAGTGCCCCTCGAACTTGAGAAGCTTCCTACGCCCCGTGTAGGCCCGCGCCAGCCTCAGCGCCAATTGCACGGCCCCGGAACCAGTGCTGCTGAAAGCCACCTGCTCGGCGCAGGGGACCATGCGGCAGATCTTTTCCGCAACCGCGATTTCCAGCTCGTGCTGTGCGCCGAGGGTTTGAAACTTCTTGAGCTGACGCTCGACGGCGCGCATGACCACGGGGTGCGAATGCCCGAGAATCACCGGCCCCCAGCCCAGCGCGTAGTCCAGATACTTATTCCCATCGACGTCGATCAGGCGGGAACCGGAGGCGGAGCGAAAGTAGAGAGGGTGCGGCTTGTTGCCCGCGCGCACCAAGCTGGAGACCCCGCCGGGGATGAGGCGTCGAGCCTTGCGGAACAACCGGGCGGATTTGGGGAACCTCCTCACCGACATTTCTCCGAGATGTATTCCGGGTCGCTCCCCCGGGAAAGAGGAAAAAATCAGCGGTTGTATTTCGGGGTGACGCCGCGCAGCCGCATCCAGACGTCCGTGCAGCGTCCGAGCGTGGCCTCGTCCAGAGGCTTCCCTTCACAGGCTTTCAGGTTGGCTTCCAACTGTTCCATTCGTGATGCGCCCAGAATCACCGAGTCCACAATCGCCTGGCTCAGAAGCCACCGAAAGGCCAGCTCCACGAGCGTCAGGCCACGCTCTTTGGCAATGGCCCCCGCCTCTTCCACGGCGTGGAAATAGTCGGAGTGCCAGTAGCGGTCAAGATACATCTTGTTGCCGTCGAAGCGTGTGCCGGAGGTGGGAGGCGCCGCCGATTTGTGCTTTCCGGTCAGGAGTCCACCGGCCAGGGGATTGTAAGGAAGGACGGCGACTTGATGCTCCTTGCAAAAGGGCAGGTACTCCTCCTCGATGGCGCGGGCCAGCAGGTTATACATCGGTTGGGAAATGGTAGGGGCCGGATACCCCTTCTTCTCGCAAATCCACAGAATTTGTGTCACCTGCCAGGCGGCGTAATTCGAGATGGCCGGAAATCGTACCTTGCCTTCCCGCACCAGCTCCGCCATGGTCTCCAGCGTCTCCTCGATTCCAACCTCATAGTCGGGCATATGCAGGTAGTAGAGGTCAAGATAATCGGTCTGGAGCCGTTTCAGGCTGGCCTCGATGCCCTTTCGCATGGCGCGACTTGAGAGACCGGCTTCATCGGGACCGTCGCCCATCTTGCCGCGAACTTTGCTGGCCAGGATCACCTTGTCCCGACGCCCCTTGAGCGCGATTCCCACGATTCGCTCCGACTCGCCGCCGTTATAGATATTCGCCGTATCGAAAAAATTGATGCCGGCATCCATGCAGCGGTCCACCATGCGAATCGAGTCGGCCTCGGAAACCTGCGAGCCGAAGGTCATCGTTCCCATCGAAAGGCGCGAAACTCGGAGCTTCGTGCGCGGCAATACCCTGTAATCCATTTCGTTCAGCTCCCTCTTTCGTCTAAAGCGAACTCTCCATGGCAAGAGTCTGAGATGCAGGCTTGAAGCGTTGCTCATGTTCGAGGAGCCGCCGCTTGAGGTCCAGTCCTCCCCCATATCCTCCCAACGACCCGTCCGACTGTACAACGCGATGACAGGGAACAATCAGGGCGACGGGATTTCCATGGTTCGCCATGCCGACGGCACGGAAGGCGAGCGGACGCCCCACGCTGCGGGCAACATCTCCATAACTGCGAGTCTCCCCGTAAGGAATCCGGCAGAGCTCTCTCCAGGTGGCAAGCTGAAATTCCGTTCCCTTCAAGTCCAGCGGAACCGAAAACGAAAC
>JAPUME010000332.1 GCA_027294185.1 Acidobacteriota bacterium
CAGAACGTTGAAGAATCGCCCCGACCACTCGCGGAAGAAGGACTGGTGAATTCCGACCAGTTCCCGTTCGAGGGCGCGTGACCCGACGGCGGCCGCGGCCTGCTCTTGCTCCAGTGCCGCCACGAGTTTGTCCGTCTCCTCGATGGGGGCGGAGAGGTCTGCATCGGTAAAAAGCACCCATTCACCTCGAGCCTCCAGCACCCCCCGGCGCACAGAGAATCCTTTTCCCCGGTTCTTGCTGTTCGAAAGCAATCGGGCCTCCGGGTGTGACCGTGCCCACCCCCCTACGAGCTCTGCCGTGTTGTCGCTGGAGGCGTCGTCCACGACGATGATTTCCGCCGAGAGATTCCTTGACCGAACGTAGGCCAGAATGCTTTCAAGCGAAGATCCGATGCGTTGGCTTTCGTTGTATGCGGGGATGACGATGCTCAGGCGAGGTAAGTCCATCAGCGTCCCTGACTATAGTGAGTTCGGAAACGCTCGTCAAACCGGAGGATCAGGCGGAAAGGAAAGATCAGTGGGTGCGAATCGTCTTTTCGGGCCAGCCGTACTTGCCGATCAGAGGCACGAACTGGCAGGGGTCGAGTGTGCGTGTGTGCTGCTCGGAGCCGTGCTTGAAGATCAGCAGCAGGACTTGTTGTGCCAAATCTCCTACAGGTATGACGAGACGGCCCCCGTCGGCGAGCTGCTGGGTAAGGATGGGTGGCACCTTGGGAGCCGCTGCCGTGATGAGAATAGCGTCGTAGGGAGCCTGTGAGGGGTACCCTTCGCTGCCATCCCCACAGATGAGGGTGATTTCCCTGTAATTCAATTCAGCCAATCGAACCCGAGCCGTTTCTGCCAGTGCAGGGTTTCTTTCGACCGAGTAAACGCGTGCTCCGAGATAAGCGAGGACCGCGGCCTGATAGCCCGAACCCGTGCCCACTTCGAGGATTTTCTCTCCGGGCCGCACCTGGGCAGCCTGGGTCATGGCGGCGACAATGTAGGGTTGGGAAATCGTTTCGTGCTCTCCGATGGGCAGAGGACGGTCCTCGTAGGCATGGTCGGCCAGGGAGGGAGGCACAAACTTATGGCGAGGAACCTCGCACATTGCCTCCAGAACCCGCGAGTCACGGATGCCGCGACGCCGAATCTGAACCTCCAACATCTCTCGTCTTTCGGCTTCGAAAGGAACTTCCGGGTCCAATTCAATTCTCGAGGAACGAGTCATACGTTTTTGGCAAAGGGGGCCGTTCCTGGGTTGAGTATAGCACTCCTTACCGGAGTCGACGGCCCGGCGGGTATATAATACAGAAGGGAGAGCCGGGTGGCCGAATCAAACGAAACAAGTTCGAAATATTCTCGCCAGACGTTGTTTCCTCCGATCGGGGTGGATGGGCAGAAGCGCCTTCGCCGCTCTCAGGTATTGATTGTAGGCTGCGGCGCGCTGGGGACGGCGCAGGCGAACGCCCTGGTGCGCGCCGGCATCGGCCGCCTGCGTATTGTTGACCGGGACTTTGTGGAAGAGAGCAACCTGCAACGCCAGATGCTTTTTGATGAATCCGATGCGCGGGAAAACCTTCCCAAGGCCGTTGCGGCAGAGAGAAAGCTGAAGGCCATCAACGGAGAGGTTGAGGTGGAAGGTGTGGTGGCCGACTTCGACCATCACAACGGGGAGGAATTGTCCGAAGGGTTTGAGGTCGTTCTCGACGGAACCGACAATTTTGAGAGCCGCTTTCTGCTGAATGAGATCTCGATCCGAGGCGAGATTCCCTGGATTTACGGGGGAGCGGTGGCAAGCAACGGCAGCACCATGACCATCGTACCCGGCAGGACAGCCTGTCTGAGTTGCCTGTTCCCGGCTCATCCGCAGGGATTGCATGAGACCTGCGACACGGTGGGCATCATCTCTTCCGCTGCCAGTTGGACCGCCGCCGTGCAGGTGGCCGAAGCCCTGAAGATTCTGCTCGCAAGATGGGACGACCTGCACGGGTGCTTTCTCTCTTATGACATCTGGGAAAACCGTTTCGCAAAAATGCGTGTGCGACCGAACCCGTCCTGTTCGGTTTGCCACGAGCGTCGATTCGTTTATCTGGAGGGCCGGGGTCCTACGAGGGTCAGCCTTTGCGGGCGCGACTCGGTGCAGATTTACCAGCGAGGCAAGAGGCGAATCGACCTCAACGAGCTCCGGAAGAGACTTGAAAAAGTAGGGCCGGTAAAAGCGAACGGGTATCTTTTGCGGTGCATCCTGGAACGATTCGAGTTGACGGTCTTCCCCGACGGGCGGACCATCGTTAAGGGCACACAAGACCCCGCGCTCGCCCGCAGCCTTTATGCCCGCTATGTAGGGGGATGACGGTCGGCAGAGAGGGTACCGCCGCGAGCCACGGGCAAGGCCGCTCAACAATCATTTCCGCCAACCGGTCCTAGAAGTTTGACTCCAGAAGATCTTCTTCGTCGATGCGGCTCCGCCGAGAAAGCGAGCCACCGGAACGCGTCGGCAGCCTGCGAGCTAGGCTCGCCGGTTTCAATCCCTGCTGAGAAATCTGGACCGGACGTGTAAGCTCGAATGCCAATTCGGTGCCGGCGGGAAGAACCAGGTCTTGCCCTCGAGTGGCAAGGCGGCTGACCCAGCCGACCACCGCGCCGCCGAGCAGTCCCGTTCCGAGGGCGCCGGTAAGCACGCCGACTCCGGCTCCCACGGCGCCTCCCACGGCTGCTCCCATCGCATCTCTTCTGCGGGAATTGGGGCCTTTCAGCAATCCCTCGTCCTCGCCGACCCGAACGCCTTCGGCCATATAGACGCCCACCAGCTCAGCGCTTACGTCGTAGGATTTGCCGCTTGGCAGGCTGATCCGATCCGGGGTAATCCGCATACGCCCGACACCGCGAAAGCGGCCGGGGCGCTTGACCTGCATGATGCGACCTTCGACCAGGCTTCCGGCCGGAATCAGAGTCTGCCCGTTCAGCATCACGGCATGGTTGATGACGGCGGAAAAGCGGTCGCCCACGTGGTTTCGGCTGGTTGTGAGGGTTTCGGACAGGCGGAAGCGAAGCTCGGTTCCTGCCCAGAGAGTGTAATTTTCAGCTTTGGCGGGTCCGGAGGTGAAAAGGAGCGCCAGCACCATTCCCGAGAGTAATCTACCCATTACGGTTTCTCCTTCGGGTACGTCGCTTGGCGCCAAGCCCCCAGCCTTTTCCTCCCTTTGGGTAGAGGGGCTCTTCTCAAACGCACCGATCTCAATTGTCAACAGACCCAGTTTACCAATTTTTCGGGGATTGGCAATCGTTTCGTTGCAAGATTCTTGCCGACTCTCGGTTTCTATGGGGGAAGACGCAGAGGCCGATTAGGAGCGGGGAGGAACGGGTGAAGGAATCGAGGAGGGGCGTTTGTCCCCGTACATGTTGCTGTCGGCCCCGGCAAGAGTTTGATCGGCGGAATCCCCTTTCCGGTGCAGGTGGATTCCCACGCTCAGCGAGACTTTGATATCCCCAACGCGATTGTTCTGGTGCCAGTCGTCGAGCTGTTGGTAGATTCGCTGCTTGACGATGGCGGCGCCACCCAAATCCGTTTCCGGAAGCACCAGGAGAAACTCATCTCCTCCGTAGCGGATGATGTAATCGGAACCCCGCACGCAGGAGCGAAGGATACTGGCCACCTCTGCCAGCACAAAGTCTCCCGTCAGGTGGCCGAACCGGTCATTGACGCCCTTGAAATTGTCGATGTCGGTCATGATCAGGGTCAGGGGCCGCGAATTGCGGTCGGCGCTCGAAATTTCGCTTTGCAGAAGCTCGCGAAGCAGGCTCCGGTTAAAAACATGTGTCACGGAGTCCAGCATGCTGCTGGTCAGCTTCGATTGCGCCTCCAGCAACTGGCTGACATTCGTCAGGCGCATCTTGCGCAAATCCATTTCCCGGCGGACCAGGAATAGGGCGAAGATGACCAGCAAAATCATGACAACGAAAAGAACCTGGGGGGGGATGGTGAAGCTGACGGTAAGTTTGTTTCCGCTCCAGATATGCTGGGGCACAAATAAGGACAGGAACCCCAGCAGCAGCACAGACGCTGCGAAGACAACGAGGATCCACACTTCCCGCCCGCGCGATTCCAACTGGCTCAGCTCGGAAATCAGCCGGGTTCGGGGTCCGAGTTGTTCTATCTCCTCCGGCCGCTCAGGTCGGATTTCTCTCCTCAAGGTTGCCTCTCCGTCCTTACCCGGTCCGCCTGCCGGGTGCCGAGAGCAAATTATCGGGGGAAGAAGGCAGGAAATCAACCCCGGAGTGCTGAGGGAGTTGAGAATCCGGATTCTATCAGGAGGTGACCTTCTGGCTGATCGTCTTTGCCTGCGTGAACAACAGCAGGTAATCCTTGCCCCCGGCCTTTGAATCCGTCCCGGACATATTGAAGCCTCCGAAGGGGTGAGCTCCCACAAAAGCTCCGGTGCACTTTCGATTCATGTAAAGGTTCCCGACATGAAAGACCTGGGCCGCCCGGTCTATCTTTTCCTGGGTCCCGGTATAGACTGCGCCCGTAAGGCCGTATTCGGTGTTGTTGGCGATCTCAAGAGCATCCTCGTAGTCAGAAGCCTTGATAACCGCCAGCACGGGCCCGAAGATCTCTTCCTGGGAGATGCGGGCTTTGGGGAGAATGTCGGCGATCACGGTGGGCTGGATGAAATGGCCCTCCTGGCTGCCCTCATTGCCGCCGGTGATGAGTCTCCCCTCCTTCTTGCCGATTTGGATGTAGTTCATAATGGATTTCTTGGCTGTTTCGTTGATGACGGGGCCCATATAGGTGTTGGGATCGCCGGGCTGGCCGACTCGAATCTGTTCCACCCTCTTCTTGAGCCCGTCCACGAATCGGTCGTAAACAGACCCCACCACAATAGTCCGGGAGCAGGCGGAACACTTCTGGCCCGAGTAACCGAAAGCGGAATTTGCCACGTCTTCAATCGCCTGTTCGAGATCACTATCCTCGTCCACTACAATCGAGTCCTTGCCGCCCATCTCAGCGATCACCCGCTTGATCCAGATCTGGCCCGGCTGGGTCTTGGCAGCAAGCTCATTGATGCCCAGGCCCACTTCCTTGGAGCCCGTGAAGGTGATAAAGCGCGTCCGGGCATGAGCGACCAGAGCATTTCCAACCGAAGAACCGGGTCCGGGCAGATAGTTGACCACACCGGCGGGCATTCCGGCAGCCTCCAGAACTTCCATGAATTTGTACCCCGTCGTGGGTGAGTCGCTGGATGGTTTCAGAACCACAGTATTACCGGCGACGAGAGATGCCGTGGTCATTCCGGCCAAAATCGCCAGAGGGAAATTCCAGGGAGGAATGACTACGCCCACGCCCAGCGGAATGTAGCGGAGATGATTCTTTTCTCCCGCAATCGGATGAAGGGGCTGGGGGCCTCCCAGCCGCAGGCATTCGCGAGCGTAAAACTCGCAGAAGTCGATGGTTTCCGCCACATCGGCATCGGCCTCAGCCCAGCTTTTGCCGACTTCATAAGTCATCCATGCCGCATAGTAAAACTTTCGCTCGCGCATGATCTGGGCAGCGCCCACGGCCACCTGCGCCCGTGTCTCGGGAGAAGTCCGGCTCCAACTCTTGAAGGTTTCCTCAGCTGTCCGAACGGCCTCGTCGGCCAGCTCGACCGTGGCTTTTTCGAAGATGCCGACCACCTCGTCTTTATTCGCGGGATTGCGGGAGGCGAATTTTTCGCCGGTCTTCACCCGCTTGCCGCCGATGATCAGTTCATATTCACGGCCCAGCTCCTTGCGTACCTCCTCGAGAGCCTCCGACATCTTCTTGGAGTTCCCCTCGTCTTTGAAATTTGTGAGTGCTTCGTTCTTGAATTCAGGAAGATTCATAGGGTTACCTCTGGGAATTTGGGGACAAACAAGAAGTATAGCACGAACCAGCAGGCGGCCCGGGCGGCCCGGGGGACGGGACGCCGAAATCAGTCCAGGCACCGGGCAAGACACCAGGAATTACTAAATCAGGGGCGCTCATCCGGCCCCGACCGCCCGTTTTCGACGCTCCGCTCTGATCGAGTTGCCACCTGGAGTTCGAAAATGGTCCGTGCTCCTACCCTGGCTCCCGGATGGGGCACCTGGGAAAGGATTGTATTTTCAAGGATGTCTTTCCTGGTGCGGTAGGTCAAGCTGGGCTGGGGTAATCCCGCTTCCGCAACGGCTTTTCGGATTTGGGCCAGGGTCCCGCCGACGAAGTCTGGAGCCAGATAGCTTCGCGGGTTCTCACCACGCGAGACCAGCAGGGAAACGACGGGCCCGTGTGCCTGTCCCTGAGTGGGCAACGGTTCCTGAGCCAGGACCTGACCAACTTCCGTTCCCGCTTTCTCCACCCGGCCTTCTTCCCCGGGCGTCAGATCGTGCTGAAACAGGGTAATTTCAGCGGCCCGGAAGCGCTTGCCCACCAGGTTGGGAATAGGGCTTTTCTGGGCCCCCAAACTCACCAGAACGTACACTCGCTGTCCCGTCTTCAACTGGTTTCCGGCGGAGGGGATCTGGGAGATGATGCGGCCTGCCTCCCATTCCTGGCTGTAGAGTTCTTCCTCCACCTTGACCTGTACCTGAAGCGGCACGAGCTGCTGCTGGGCCTGATCGACCGTGAGACCCGTCAGGGGAGGCAGAGTTGCCTCCGGCTCCCGCATGCTGAGGCGTATCGTCCCGATGGCGCTCACCAGGGCCGCAGCGATCAGGACCAGAGCCATGAGACACAGTCTCAGCAGATTCAGAAATCTCTTTTTGAAAGCCATATGCCGTCCCAATGCCCGATGATCCTGTGCATTCTAGCACAGCCGTTTTGCGCGACGGAGATTCACCTGAGCCAGGATGCTTGCAGGGAGCCTTGCCGGTACTTTTGTACTCTGGACGGGTGTCTGCCTCGAACGGAGAATCCCCGGTGGTGAAAGGGAAGTTCGGCCCGCAATGGCCCGCAATAGGTAGTCAGTAAGATCGTTTCTCCGGGAGTCCCGTTGCGGCGGTTCTGATCCATAAACATTTTTCACCTGATGGCCGATGGATACAGAAGCGAAGAGAGTTCAGATTTCGAGGGACCGGGACAAACCGGCATAGAACTTACGACAGAGGGGGTCGCATTCATGCGCCGCATTTCCTTGATTGTGTTTTCTTTCGGCCTGATGCTTGCCGGAGCCGTACCTTTTGCACGGGCGGAGACCCCGGCCACTCAAGATTCCGTTCAACTCACCTTTGCCTGGCCGGAAGACTTCAGGAGCCAGGTCACCTATTCGTTCAAGAAAGAGAAGACCGTGAAAGGGAATACCCAGGTTCAGGCATTGACGGGCACCTACGAAATTTGGACGGCGCCCTCAGCGGACGGGATGATCGTCAGCATTGGAAATGTTGAAGTGAAGGCGGGAGGAAATACCCCGTCTGTTGGCATTCAGGCTCAACTGGAGAAATTCTTCCTGCGAATTGCGGGCTCTTCTCCCAACTACGTGATCGGCCGTAAGGGCGAATATATCCGCTTGGAGGGACTCGACGCCTACCAGCAGAACATTCTGGAGGGCATTGATGAGATGCTTGCCGACCTGCCGCCTCAGGTCCGGCAACAAATCTCCCAGATGGTGCGGCAACTCCTCTCCAAGGAGCAATTGGAGAAGGGAATCGTCGAAAGCTGGAATCGAGAGGTAGGGGCCTGGGCTGGAGCCGCCTTCGACCAGGGCGATTTGTACCAGGCCGAGTTTACCAATTCCCTCCCCCTGCTGGGAAATATGGAAGTCCCCATGGTTGTATCCTTCCGTTTTCTCGGACGGGTTCCGTGCAGTGAGGACGAAACCGAGAAGAATTGCGTGGATCTTGAGATGGAGACGACGGTCAATTCTGAGGCCCTCTCCGGCGCCTTTGAGTCCCTGGTCGAGCGGGTCGCGGGAGCTCCCGACGCGCCGCTTCGCGTGGATAGCTTTGATCTAACCGAAACGGTGAGGCTTACCACCGAGCCCGACACCCTGATTCCCCATCGGCTGGCGTCAAGAAAGGTGTCCACTGTTGTGATGTCTCAGGGTGGAGAGTTGCAGGACGCAAGCGAAGTCGAAGAGACCCTTACCGTTTACCGCTACTAGTGCGCTACGGCCGGAGATGTAGCGGCGACTTTACGTCGCCAGGGGTTTTACTCGCGTGAAATGACGGCGGCGAAGAACCCGTCCGTATCGTCTCGAGCGGGGTGGGTTCGGAACCATCCCGACGCATCGAAGAG
>JAPUME010000333.1 GCA_027294185.1 Acidobacteriota bacterium
TCATGTGGCAAATATTCAGGCCATGATTTCCGACGCCGACGCGCGAGACCTGATTCTTCTCGATGAGATTGGCTCAAGCACCGACGCAGCAGAAGGCGCTGCCCTGGCCATCGCCATCCTGGACTATTTCAGAAAGGCCGGGGCGCTGACGCTTGTGACCACGCACCACACTCGTCTCAAGGCGTATGCAGCCGAAACCCCGCAGGCGGTGAACGCGGGCATGGAGTTTGACGAGGAGACGCTACGCCCCACCTACCATTTGCTGATGGGGATACCGGGAAAGAGCAGCGGCATCGACATTTCCGCGCGCCTCGGCCTGGAAGCCTCCGTCGTCGAGCAGGCCCGAGGGCTGGTCAGCGCAGGCGAGACCGACGTCGCGCAACTGCTCGAATCGTTGCACGTATCACGTGAGCAGTTGGAAAAAGGCCGGGAAGAGATGGAACGGGAGCGACACGCATTGAGCGAGCGTGAAAAGGCTCTTAAAGAAGAGTTTGAACAGGAAAAGCGAGGGCGGCTCACCGCGCTCGAAGGGCAGTTGGAGGCGGCTCTTAGGGGTTACGAGAAGAATTTCCAGCAGGCCGCAGAGGCCCTGACAGCCGGGGCCGAGGCGGCAAAACTGAAAGAGACGGCACGGCGGAAGGCGGCCTCTCTAAAACGCGAGGCCCGGTCCGAATGGAATCGTCAAGTGGAGGATGGCGTGGGTGTGGTCGAGTCGACCATTCCGTCTGGTGATCGCGTTCGCCCTCGTGTGGGCGACCGGGTGCGAATCGGCTCGATTCCTACGCCGGGCCGGGTGACGGCATTCGTTGGAGAGGATCAGGCTGAGGTGGAAGTGGGGCGAATGCGGATGCGGGTTGATTTGGAAGACATCCGAGGAGTCCTGCAAGAGAGCCGGGCGGTGGAGGATGTCTCTCCCTACCGGGAACGGGAAGCTTCTTTCTCCCCCGATGTTGAGTCTTCTCCGGACCTGCCGGATTCCTCCGGACCGGAGCTGCACGTGAGGGGGCTGCGCGTCGATGAAGCCTGTGATAGGGTCGATAAATTCCTCGACCAGTCGGTCGTCGAGGGTCACTCGCAGGTGCGCATTGTGCACGGCAAAGGAACCGGCGCGCTGAAGAAGGCCTTAAGTGAAATGTTCACCGGCCATCCACACGTGGCCGCTTTTCGGATGGCCGAACCCCGGCATGGCGGCGATGGCGTCACCGTGGTAACGTTGCACTCGGGCGTCTAACCCACCGCAATCAGTATTCGGACACAACACAGAAAATGGCAGAACCGGGAAGCGCAGCCGAAAAGGTCAAACAGGCGGCCGACATTGTGAAGGTCGTCGGCGAATACGTTCCACTGCGCAAGGCAGGCGTGAATATGGTCGGCCTGTGCCCGTTTCACAGCGAAAAGACTCCCTCGTTTTCGGTCCACCCGACGCGGCAGATTTTCCACTGTTTCGGGTGCGGGGAGGGGGGAGATGTCTTCCAGTTCGTGATGATGATCGAGAATGTGACCTTTCCGGAAGCTTTGCGCCAGTTGGCTGAAAAGACCGGGATTCGACTGCAGGCTCGCGCTTTTGAAAAGGAGGCCGACGACCCGAAAGCCAAAGAACGCGCGGCTCTCTACCGGCTTCACGAAGAGGCGGGGAAATTCTTTGCCGAGCAGATGAGCGCCAGCGGAGAAGGCCGCGCAGCACGCGCCTACCTGGCCGACCGCGGATTGACGGGTCCCGTCATAAGCCGCTTCGGCCTCGGCTACGCTCCTTCGTCCGGGCAAGCGCTGACACGTTACCTGGTGCAGAGCCGGATTCCCCCGGGCACAATTGAGTTGAGCGGATTGCTGATCGCCGAATCCGGCACGGGCGGAAAATCCCGCACCTATGATCGTTTCCGGCGTCGCATCATATTTCCCATTACGAATGAGCGGGGCAAGGTCATCGCCTTTGCCGGACGGACGCTTGGCGGCGCGGATGCCTCGGGGCCGAAGTATCTGAATTCCCCCGAGACGCCGATCTATTACAAGAGCCGCGTGCTTTACAACCTGAGTCATGCCGGGCAAGCGATTCGTAAGGCGGAATATGCGGTTTTGGTCGAGGGGTATATGGATTCGATTGCACTCGCCTCGGCGGGGATTGAAAATGTGGTGGCCTCCTGCGGGACGAGTTTGACGGAAAACCAGGTGAAGCTGCTCGCCCGCTTCGCGCGGCGCGTGGTGGTAAACTTCGACCCCGACGCCGCCGGTGTGCGGGCCACGGAACGTTCGTTGGACTTGTTGCTTGAAGAAGGATTCGAGGTCAAAGTGCTGGAGTTGCCCGACGACTTGGACCCGGACGGCTTCGTGCGTCAAAAGGGCGAGGCTGCGTATCGTGAGGAGCTGGGCCGCGCGCCGTCTTACCTGGACTATCTTACCGACCGGGCCGCTCGGGAACATGACCTTGAGAGTCCGGAAGGGAAAGTGGCCGCGGTCAACGCCGTTCTGCCGCGATTGGCGCGGATACCCAACCGGATTCTGAGAGCCGAGACGGCACGGCGGGTTGCTGAAAGTCTCCGCATCGAGGAGAGGCTGGTGCGTGAGGAGATCGACCGCGCGGCCCGGGAGCGTCGCCCGGAGGTGAAGGTCAGCGCCCCGAAGATTCAGGATGAGGTGAGTTTGGCCGAAAGGCAACTGCTGCAAATCCTCCTGGAAAATGAGGAGTTGCGGAAAGAATTTGTGCCACGAATCGAGGAGAGTTCCCTCCATCGGGGATTGGCGACCGAGGCCATATTCGAGCAATTGCTACAGACCGATCCGGGGGTGGAAGTGGATGTTTCAGGTGTGGCGGAACGGCTTGGCACCGAACAACAAAAGCTCCTGTACGGAATCCTGGCTTCCACTGCCGGATCACCGGGCCGAGACGAGGCCGAGAGTAGTTGGGGCTGGCTCTGGCGTCGCCATCTGGAACGGCGCTTGCAAAAGCTTCCCGAAGAGATGGCGCAGGCGCAACGAAACAAGGAAATGGAACGGTTCAAACGCTTGAATGATGATAAATTGAAGCTGCACAAAGAGTTGGCGAAAATTAAGAAATTGGTGCGATTTTCCAACAAAAGTATTCCATCAGGCGGCAATTTGTAGTAAAATTACATCTAACTTATAGTGAACCTTACGAGTTCCCGCCCAAAGGGCACGGCAATCCTCGGTCCGGATGAAACATTACAGCGCAAGGGGCACGTATATCCGAA
>JAPUME010000334.1 GCA_027294185.1 Acidobacteriota bacterium
GCCTTCGTAGATCGGAATGCGCGAGCGGAGGTTCTTGCTGACTTGATCGAGCAGCGTCGGCAGGTGATGGGTCAAGGGAAGCCGAAACACGTCCGGCCAGGGGGTCATAATCTCCCGCACCTGGATTTCATGCAGGTCGAAGGCCCCGAAGATCATCGCCTCTTGTTCTTTGCCCAGAAGCCCGCGTTGGCGAATGTTCGAGACCAGCAGTTTTACTTCTTCCTTGGTGTGGTGGCGGCTGTGGCCCCCGCTTGTGCGAAAGCCGACGAGTCTCAGGATTTGATTCGAAACCCAGTCCATCGACAGAATGAAATGCTTGGTCGATTTCAACACCACGGTCATCGGCCAGGCGACCAACAGCGACACCTGCTCGGCTCGCTCGTAGCCGATGGTTTTCGGCACCAGCTCGCCCAGCACCACCGCTATGCCCGTGATCCCCAGCAGCACCACGACAATGGCGACGGAGTGCGCCACGACGGGGCTTACGTGCTCTTGAAGCATGGGATGGAGCCAGTCCCTGAGAGAGGCAGCCAGAGCGGCCTCGGCAATCCAGCCGAGCAGCAGGCTGGCGATGGTGATCCCGAGTTGGACGCCGGAAAATAAGAGACCCGGGTTGGAGAGCAGCTTTTGAATCAGCACAGCCCGGGAGCTGCCTTCCTGAACCAGTTGCTCGACACGGGTGCGACGAATCGAGAGCAGGGCATACTCGGCGGCTACGAAGAAGGCGCTCAGGGCGACGAGTCCCAGCACCGCCGCAATGTTAAGAAGGATCATCGGGTAAATTCGCGGGTCCGGAGTTTATTTTAGCACAGCGAGGTCTGATTCCGAGTTCGCCGCTGAGCCGAAGGGCGCGGCTGCCACCGGGTGCGGATCACCTGTCGTGAAGAGGGAATTGCCGGTTCCGGGACATTCCCCTGCCTTACTGATTTTCCGATGAATCTATCGGAGATGAGGATGAGACTGCGGACTGACTGGGAGATGCGGAGAGGGAAGCCTCGCGCGCCCGCTTCCGGCGGCGAGACCGAATTACCAGAAGGGTGATAACCAGCGCAATCACGACCAGCGTAAAGCGATGGAAGCGGGTTACAAAGGCGACGATTGCCCGCCAGTCGCCCAGGGCGTAGCCGATAAGCCCGATTCCAATTCCCCAGATTATGGCGCCCGAAACATCAAAAAGGAAAAAACGCAGATAGGGCATTCGGAAGAAACCCGCGAACGGTCCCGCAAAGACTCTCAGCCCGGTGATGAACCGTCCGGTGAATACAGCCCAGTTCGAGTGGCGGAGAAAAAACCTTTGGGCCTTCTCATAGCGCAGAAGCCGTCCGAGGAAGCTGTGGCGGTAGCGTTCGAGCAGCGGAGCCCCCAGGAAACGGCCCAGGAGGTAGCCGATGTTGTCGCCCAGGGCAGCCGCAAGGGCGGCTACCGCCATCACCTTGGTGATTTCGAGTTCTCCCTGGAAAGAGAGGTAGCTCGCAAAAAGCAGGACCGTCTCGCCGGGAAGCGGCAGGCCGGCGTTTTCGAGCATCACACCGAAAAAGATGACCCAGTAACCGTACTGGGCAAAGAAGTCTGTGAGTGTGTTGAAGATTGCGTCCGCCATAAGGACTTACCATTATGCCTGAGTCAGCCAGTTTTGGAAAATCGCCGGGGTGGAATACTTTCCCTCGGGATGGTTCGCCCTTGGTTGGGTTGCTAGGCGCTGGGGGATTCTGATAAATTATGAGAACGGTTCCTGAATTTCTTTTCTGCGGAAATCGTGCTCGTTATGGCCGAATCTTTCCTCGAAAAACTGGAACAAGGCGTCCTGGTGTCGGACGGCGGCATGGGGACGCTGCTCTATGAGCAGGGCGACTTTACCTATCCTGTCTGCTTCGAGGAGTTGAATCTCTCACGGCCTGAACTGGTGAAGCAGGTTCACCTCGGCTACAGGCAGGCGGGGGCGGACATTCTCCAGACGAACACATTCGGCGCCAATCGCTTCCGCCTGCGGGGCCTCGAAGGGGAGGCGAAGCTCGAAGAGATCAATCGTGCCGGTGTTCAGGTTGCCCGGCAGGTGGCCGGCGAGGAGCTGCTTGTGGCGGGGTCGGTCGGGCCGCTGGGAGCTCCCCTGGAACCTGCAGGATCGATTTCAATCGGCCAGGCCGGCCATGCCTTTCGCGAGCAGATTGCGTTGCTGGTGTCCTCCGGCGTTGATCTGGTGATCATCGAGACGATGATGGATGTGAATGAGGCAGTGATTGCGCTTCAGGCGGCGCGGAGTGTGGATGCGCGGCTGCCGGTTGTCGTTCAAATGACGATTCGGGAAGATGGCGACACTCCCACCGGCACGAGTCCGGAGGAATTCACGCGGCGGCTTGATGAGGCCGGCGCAGATGTCATCGGGCTTAATTGCGGCGTGGGACCCGCCTCCATGCTCAAGACCTTAAAGCGCATGGCTTCGGCCACCACCCGGAAACTTTCTGCTCAACCGAACGCCGGAATCCCTCGCAAGGTTGAGGGTCGATATATCTACGAAATCTCTCCTGAGTCCATGGCTGAATATTCAGGCAGGTTCGTTCAGGCAGGGGCGGCGCTGGTCGGCGGTTGCTGTGGTACCACGCCGGATCATATCCGCATGATCCGAAAGGCGGTTCGCCGGGAGACGGAGAATCGCCCATCCGGGAAGGGAACCGAAAGTCGTCCCATAATCGGGCAGATAAATTGAGATATCATTCGTAAGTTTCGGGTGCAAGTTTAAGGTGCAAGTTTCCGGCCCTGTGACGGGGAGTTTTCTGGGGACTTGACTCCGAGGGCGGCTCGAACCACCATTGAACT
>JAPUME010000335.1 GCA_027294185.1 Acidobacteriota bacterium
GTTGGATTCGGAAACAAGTCCGCAACCAAATGCAACCTATACGCAACCGGCGGATGTTCAGGAAGAGAAAGAAGTCGCGGAAGTCGTTGAAAAGCTTGGAGCCGGCGAGAGGAGTCGAACCTCCGACCTACTGATTACGAATCAGTTGCTCTACCAACTGAGCTACGCCGGCATGCAAATAAAAATGCCCATCGGCAGAAGAAACATTACGCCTCTCCTGCAGGTGAGCATCGAGGAGAATTTGTTTGGCGAACGCGCAGCCGCCAATCCAAATCCTTAAGAAAGTCTAGAGTAACCTTTGGAGCCTTGTCAAGAAAAATTTGGAAATCCTAATATCGACCTTATGTTATGTATTTTCAGTTGTTTATCGGAGTTTGATGGTGAGTTTCCCACCAAGCTGCTAAATTTACTTACTGCCCATCCATCTCGCTTCACCTTTACTTAAATAACTGTAAATAAACGGCTTATATCTTTTCCAACCTCAGCCGAATCACGCCGCCATCTTCTTCCCGAGCCAACATCGTCTGCGGCAAGTAACGGTCTATCAACCGACGTGCCACGAAGATCAACACCCCTCCTGTGATAGCGAGCAGCATCACTAACCCAACCAGGACCAGATTGCCGATGATGAGGTTGGCGACTTCGAGCGCATACTCCCCCACTCCCTGCGGAGGTCGCTCGTCCCAGGTCACTTCCTGATTGCTCTCCAACTGATCCATCAGCCTCGCAGCCGCCCGTTTTGAACTGACTCCACTTATCAGGAAAATGTAAGAGCTGCTTCTGCGCCCGAAGTAGGACTCCCGGGTGCCCACATCGTCCAGCGGGAGCATCCTCTGAAGGTGAGCAAACCGCGCACGTGCAATCTGCGGTGTGGGGTAAGAGATCAGAAGCAGTTGAGGGGAATCATCACGGTTTCCATATCGGCCCAGCTGTACTTCCGCACCCTGCGCAAAGCCGACAAGGTCCACCGGAAAGGAAGGCAAGACCTGCCGCATGGCGTAAGGCCCCAGGAAATACTTTTCCGAACCTGCCACAAGACTCTCGGAGGGAATCGCGGCTGGAAGCTGGGCAAGGGAACGGGGGCTGGGACTGAGTCCACCGATGCTGACCAACAAGGCACGAAACTCACTCCTGCTGATTTTTTCCGATTGCGGACGCGGCACTCGCACCAGATAGCGCCCTCGCGCCATTAAACCCAGCTCCGGCGAATACCGGGTCAATCGAGTCCCGGGTTCCGGCCGAAACTCCGGAGTCGAGTAAAAGGTAAAAAGACCGTAGGCGGATGAGGGGTCGGCCGTCTCGAAAACAAAAACTTCCGCCGATACGCCGTGCAGCTCATATTCCCTGCGTTCGATTCGGGAGACCGCGTACTCCCGCTCCACCGCAGGGTCCAAGCCCCGCTCGCGCAGCCGGTCAAGGGGCCAGAACTCGCTCGTCACCAGCCTCCAGGAGGCTGCCGGAACGAGCATAACCGAGCCGGACCGCTGGCTCCCGGCCAGTAGGAGGCTTAAAGCCGCTGCTAGAATCGGCAACTTCATCGTGATCGATTACCGAGGGCGGACTTTCCTAGAAATTTGGAATTTCGGAGGGGGAGGAGGTCCCGTTGGCAGTTTCCTGACGGGCAATGGTTACCCCGCCCAGGCTCTCCACGTAGCGAGCGATTCCGCCGTAAAGCGCCTCGGCGATTCGTTGCCGGTGCTCGCCCTTCTTGAGAAGGCTCTCGTCTTTGGGGTTCGTGATGAAGGAGATCTCCGCTAATACGGCGGGCATGTCGGCGCCAATCAATACCACAAAGGGGGCCTTCTTGACTCCGCGATTCTTCTGCCAACTGACCTTGCGGAGCTGGTTGTACATGGACGATTGAATCACGCGGGCAAATTCCTCAGACTCCTCGGCCATATCATTCAGGGCGATCTTCCTGATCATATCCTGCAGGCGGTTAACGGATTCCTGTGATGAGGCATTCTCGCGCGCCGCAACCTCCAGCGACGTCTTCGACCGCGTAAAGCTCAAATAAAAGGTCTCCACTCCCCGCACCCAACGCTGCCGACTGGCGTTGGCGTGAAGTGAGATGAACAGGTCGGCTGCCTGTTTGTTGGCGATGGCCGTCCTTTCCTCCAGGGGAACGAATTTATCCGTATCCCGAGTCAATATTACCTCACTTTCGAGCTTGGTCTCGATAAGCTTTTTGAGGCGCAAGGCGACGTCCAGGACCAACTCCTTCTCGGTAAGCCCGGTCGGTCCGCGCGTCCCCGGATCGTGGCCGCCGTGGCCCGGGTCGATGACAATTCGACCGATCTTCAGGCCCAGGGCGCGCGTCAAGGTCCGATTGCCGCCCGAGGTCGGCAGGGCAGCCTTTGAGGGAGCTTCCGGTGTCTTTGCGGAAGCCCTCCTGACGTTTTCCTGTTTCCCGGCGTTTCCATTACCGGCTGGCCCTTTCGGACTCCTCGCCTCCCCACTTCTCTTGCTTGCCCCGGCGGCGGCCGAAGCCACGGCCGAATCTTTCGATCCATCTCCTTTGGGCTTCGGAGTCCCGCCCAACCGGCCTCCGGGCTTGAACGGTTCGTTCTTCGCCTGCAACTTCGTGCTTTGAGCAGCCTTGCCGCGAATGTCCACTACCAGCCGGTAGGGATTCGGCAGGGGAAAGATCGTGTAATCCTCCACCTCGTCAACATCCAGCACGACACGCGTCACATTCGGCTTGTATTGCCCTATCCGTATCTTCTTGAGGAAGCTGTTTTCAATCTCCAGGTCCTTCCCTTTGATCGAGTCCGCCGGGAAGGAGTTAAAAATGTCGAAGTAGATACGATCGGGTTTCTGGAGGCGCGCCACCCGGTATTTCACCTCTCCTCCGGTGCCCACAACGATTCGAGTGTAGTTGGGACCCACCCAATGCCGGATCTCGGTTACCTGAACCGGGGGGCCGCTGCTCCTCATGTCATTCTCGCGAGCCAGAGGAGGTTCCATTTCGGGTTTCCGCGCAGCCAAAAGCGTCAATTCCCGAAGCTTCTGCTTTACCTCGGCACCTTCCCGGGCGCGGGTGTTCCGCTTCAGGAACTTCTCGTAGGCCTTGCGGGCAGCATCGAGATCATGCAAATCGGCGCTCTGGATTTCCCCGATACTGTACCAGGCCCGGCGCGCATTTCTGCTGTAAGGGTATTCTCGTATGACAAATTGGAAGGATTTGACGGCGAGCCGGTAATACTTCTGATCCCCGAAGGTATCTCCCATTTCCCGGTAGAGCTCGGCCATCGCGGTCAGAGAGGGGGGAACGTTGCCATAGGTGGGATCGGTCCGGCGAACCAGATCGAAACCACGCAGTACGGCCAGGAATTCCTTCCGGGTGCGCTTCTCGGCGGAAATCTTGTTGAATTGAGAGCGTTTCTCGACGGCACGCCCATAGAGGATGCGTGCCCTTTCACGCCTGTTCGCCCGCGTTGTGGTCGCGGCGAAAGCCGTGGAGACACACAGCCCCCCGACCAGGAGGACCAGTGAAATCCAGCTTAACCTTCGAAGCAAGTGTGCTATTCCCTAATGTAAGGAAGAAGCAGGAAAGGAATGCCCTTCCCTGCAACCCGGCGCCTTTCGTCCTAAAACCCCTCGTCTGTGAAGTGGACTACCCCGTTTTCGTCCACATGCCGCTGAATACGGGCCGAACGGCCGGTCCATGCAGGCCCCGTCGACCCGCCATCATGATAAAGGCTCATGACCTTGGTGACATAATTCCGAGTCTCGCGGTAGGGGGGAATATCCCCATATTTGGAAACAGCATTGACCCCGGCATTGTAGCCGGCCAAAGCCAGATTCAGGTCACCCTCGAATAGGTCCAACAAATCCCTTAGATGCCGGACACCTCCCTCGATATTTTGCTGCGGGTCAAAAGGATCGGAGACCCCGTAGCGGCGTGCCGTGGCCGGAATCAACTGCATCAGCCCCAGAGCCCCCTTCCGGGATACGGCCTTGGGGTTGTAATTCGATTCCACCTGGATCACGGCCTGCACCAGCGTCGGATCCAGTTCGTGCTTGCGGGCCGCATCGCGCAATAAGCGGTTGATCTTTGGATCCGCGGGTTGCCTCAGAACAGGGACGGTTCTGCTTGAAACGGGCAAGGGGTCCACGTTGACGTAGACAATTCTGCCCTTTTCGTCCCGGTAGGCGACGATATCTCCGGCATGGAGAGCGACAGGAAGGAAAAGAAAAATCAGGCAGGACAGAAGCTGCCACGACACCGGCAAGTTTCCAGGGACAGTACGCATAACTCGTGTACTCTTCTCGTCCCCTCCCCCAAGGGTACCTCTACAACTTGCACGTCTTACGGGACCAACCCAGTCCCTGAAGCGTCTGGCGCGAACGCTTGCTCTTAGCACTGAACCACCTCCAACCGGCTGGGAAGTCTAAATTCCCCTAACCCATCCGCCGGGAGGCGATTACGGCGATTATAACATTCCTCCCTGCTAATTCAATCGGTAGTTTTATCAAAAACTTGCGGCGTTTCTGGGAGCAGGTGTGGCCGCAGTGAACCCAGGCAACCAGCGGTAGATGGCCGGCGTATCGTGGCATTCGACCCCTCTCACGGCAACCGGGTCCGGAATTGTGATTCGACCATTATACGAGTGGGCGCTAATGCCGGTCGCCAGGTATCACAGCGAGTCAGATGCGCTGGAACAATCCTTACAAGTGGTACAATCGCCAAGGGCAGGTACAGAACCAAACGTCGCAGGAGTCGTTTGATGGAACATCACGAACTGCTGAAGGATCTTCTGATCCTATTCGGATTCGCCACCCTGGTGGCCCTGATCTTGAACCGGGTCCGCCAATCCATCATCGTTGCTTACTTGCTGACCGGGATACTCGTTGGACCCTACGGCCTGCGCCTGATCACCAACCGTGAAGCCATTGAAATGATGGCCGAAATCGGCGTCGTCCTGCTTCTGTTTACCATCGGGCTCGAGTTCTCTCTGGGAAAGCTCCTGCGCATGCGCCAGGTTGTGCTCGGTGCCGGCAGTCGCCAAGTGGGCTTGACCATCTTCCTCACCGTCGGCGCGACTCTCCTGGTCGGTTATCCCTGGCGGCAGAGCGTGTTCTGGGGTTTTCTGATTGCTGCCAGCAGCACGGCCATTGTCTTAAAACTGCTGCTGCAACGACAGGAGTTGGATAGTCCGCACGGGCAGGTCATCCTTGGCATCCTACTTTTCCAGGACCTGTTCGTGATCCCAATGATGGCGATCCTTCCCGCGCTCACGGTGTCGTCCACCTCGCTCGCCTTTTCCATCCTCTTCGCACTCGCCAAGGCGATGGCCGTGCTGGGTCTGGTTTTTCTGATTAGCCGCTACGTCTTCCCTCTTCTTTGGCACCGCATCGCACTGGTGCGCGACAAAGAGCTTTTCCTCATCTCCACCATCTTTTTCAGCCTGGGTACGGCTTGGCTTTGTTCCACGCTGGGACTCTCGCTGGCATTGGGCGCATTTTTGGCTGGACTGGCTCTTTCAGAATCCGAGTATGCCCATCAGATTCTCTCGGAGATCCTGCCCTTTAGGGACGGTTTCAGCAGCCTTTTCTTCATCTCCATCGGTATGCTGTTCAACCTCGCGTTCGCGCGCTCGGAGTGGATGCTGGTTGCAGGCATCGCCGCTGCCATTCTAGCCGCCAAGCTGGTCTCGGGAATTACCTCCGTGGTGGTGATGGGTTTTCCTCTGCGGACCTCGGTGCTGGTGGGACTGGGAGTGGCGCAAGTAGGCGAATTTAGCTTCGTACTTCTGCGCCAGGGCGCCAGCCTGAACCTGATCACCAACAACGATTTCCAGACTTTCCTCGCTGCCGCCGTCATCACCATGATGCTTACCCCTCTTGTCATCCAGCTATCACCCGCTCTCGCGGCTCGGGTGCCGGAACTGCGCTCGCTGCGTCGCTTCTTCCCTGAGCCTGGCGAAACGAAGCTGGCACAACAAGCCAGAACACTCGACGACCACGTGATTGTCTGTGGCTACGGCCTGAACGGGCAGATAACCGCCGAAGTGCTGGCCTGTGCCAAGATCAAGTATCTGGTTCTGGATTTGAACCCGAAGACCGTCCGGAGAGCTGCGGCCGACGGCCATCCGATCTTCTTCGGGGATGGGAGCAAGCGCGAAATTTTGGAAAAAGTCGGCGCACGGCGGGCGCGGGCGCTCGTCTACGGCATCTCCGACCCATTCGTGCTGGGGCGTTCCGTTGTGAACGCTCGTACGCTCAATCCTCGACTCACCATCATCGTACGGACCAAACGCCTGAAGGACACACTGACACTGAGGCGCGCGGGAGCTTCCCATGTAGTAGCTGAAGAGATGGAGGCAGTGGAAGAGATCAACATTCATCTTCTGAGTGTGTTCGGTGTGCCTCGTAACGCGGCTTTTGAACAGATCCGGAAAGTCCGCTCACAACACAACCCTGCCCTTGTCAAATAACGTTTTCCCCTCCAGTCCCCACCTCGCTCAATCAGCACATGGCCCGCCTACAACCTCTGTCTGCCTTGGGGTCGGCCATTTCGCAGCCTCCGTTTAGGGTTTTTTGAGCGTGACTCCCCCCAGGGTGATCTCAATCTCCCTCGCCCCGGCTTTGGCCGGATAGGAAGTCAGAACCGGGCCGGAAAACTTCACCCGCACCTGCTGTCCCTTCTTCAGGGACTTAAAGGATGCGGGCACTCGAAATCCGCCAATCCGACGGAAGATGGTTGTCTTCTCGGTGACGGCGAAAGACATCTTGTCAGGGGTCGGCTTTCGCTCTTTTTCGACCAGAACCGTTCCCAGAAACCCTTTCGGGCTGCTCTTCTCCTCGGCACGTTGAACGTGCATGATTTCACCCTGAAAACTCCCCTCTTCTTCTGCCGCTCGAATGGAGGCCCCCCAGCTTGAGGCGAACAATAGCGACACAATGACCACTCCTACCGCTCTCGGACGCTGCATGGATTTCTCCTCTCTCTGGTATGCTTTGATTAGAGAGGCAAAGCAAAAGTTGGCTGGGTGGGGAAATTCTTGAGGAGTGAGCCGGACATTCCGAGGTTGGGTCCGATTCTCACCCAGGGCAGGTTGCAGGCGGGAATCATTCTTGAGGGGCAGGTCAAAATCGCAGCCAGGCCAAATTCAGCTTCGGGTTACAACATTCCTTCCACAATTCCGTAAACAGCTTCGATGGATTCATCCAGTTTTTCGGGCCGCTTGCCCCCGGCCTCGGCCAGGTCCTTGCGGCCGCCGCCCCGGCCCCCTATAATCGCCGCCACCTGTTTGGCAATTTTTCCCGCATCCAGACGGTCTGAGAGGTCCCGCGAGACCGCCGCAACCAAGGCCACCTTCTCATCCACCGCCGAACCGAGCACAATCACACCGGACGGGAGAGCCGGCCTCAACTGGTCCACCAGTCGCCGCATCGCCGCCCTGTCGGCCTCCCCCACTCGTGCCGACACCACTTGCACGCCCTTGACCGTGCGCGCGTTGCGAACCAGATCGCCCGATTGGGCACTGAAGCTCCGCGCCTTGGCCGAGTCAAGCTCCTTGCGCAGCTTCTTTTCAGACTCTCTCAGGCGCTCGACGGCGCCAACCAAATCTTCCGGCTTGGCCCGTAGTGCGACCGCCAGGCGCTCGAGCGACTCCTCGCTGCGCCGCAGGTATCCCAATACTCCCTCACCGGTCAGCGCTTCGATGCGCCGCACTCCGGCCGCGACGCTCGACTCCGATACCAACTTGAAAAGGCCGATGTCGCCCGTGCGCCGGACGTGGGTTCCGCCGCAAAGCTCCTTACTCACCTCGCCGATGGAGACCACGCGAACCTCCTCGCCGTACTTCTCCCCGAACAGCGCCATTGCCCCGGAACCGACCGCGCTTTCCAGGTCCATCCGCTTCGTCTCCACCACTTGGTTGGACAGGATGTCCCGGTTCACGATGTCTTCGATATCGCGTAAATCCTCTTCTTCCAACCGCTTGTAGTGGCTGAAATCGAAGCGCAGGCGGTCGGGGGCGACGAGCGACCCCGCCTGCTTGACGTGCGAGCCGAGTGTCTTCCTCAGCGCGGCATGAAGCAGGTGCGTGGCCGTGTGGTTGCGCCGCGTATGGTCCCGACGTTCGCTATCCACCCGGGCCACCAACGGCTGATCTTTGCCTATGGGAGCATGGGTGCGCAGCCGATGCACAATGACTCCCGGCAAAGGAGCGTAAGTACCGGTAACTTCCGCAACTACGTGCTGCGTGTCGGGTTCGAGCAAAGCCCCCGTATCCCCAATCTGACCTCCGGCCTCGGCATAAAAAGGAGTCTGGTCGAGGAGAATCTCCCCTTCGCTGCCCGCGGGTAAAGTATCGCCCCGGACACCCGCCTTGGGGAAAAGCGCTACCGGCACGCACCCATCTGCCTCCGTCTTTTCATAGCCGAGGAACTTCGTCGGTCCACAGGTTTGCTGGATTTCCTGCCAGAACGCGGGGACTTCGGGTCCGGCCCTGCCCTTCCAGCTTGCACGCGCGCGCTCCCTCTGCTGCGAGAGTTCCCTCTCGAAACCTTCGAGATCGACGCCGAAGCCGCGCATGCCGCCCTCGTCCTGCAACAGGTCGAGCGGCAAGCCAAAGGTGTCGTAGAGCTTGAAGGCCACAGCACCGTCGAGCACGGGAGGTCGAGCCTGACTCCCCGGACGTGCCTTGATCGCGGGGCTGCCGTCGAGCATCTCCGTCAGCTCCAACGCCTTATCTTTCCCGGCCAACCGCTTGATCTGGTCGTCGAGCTTCTGCAGAGCCACGGAGAGCGTATGCGAAAAGCGAAGCTCTTCGCCCTGAACAATTCCGGCCATGCGCTGTTCGGCCTCACCCAATTCCGGATAGGCTCCCTTCATCCGATAGCTGACGCTCGTTGAAAGCTTGTAAAGGAAAGGGTCGGCCAATCCGATCATGCGCCCGTGACGGATGGCGCGGCGGAGAATCTTCCGCAGCACGTACCCGCGCCCCTCGTTCGACGGCATCACGCCGTCGGTGATCAGAAACGCCGCCGCCCGGGCGTGGTCGGCAAGAATTCGCAGCGAGACATCCTTTTCGTGTTCGGAGCCGTAGGCGAGGCCCGCCATATCCGCCGCCTCTTCGATGAGCGGGCTGAAAAGGTCGGTGTCGAAATTGCTGATCTTTCCCTGCAGGACCGCCGCCGTCCGTTCCAACCCCAGCCCGGTATCGACCGAAGGGCTGGGCAGAGGCTCCAGCTTTCCGCCTGGGAGGCGATTGTATTGCATGAACACCAGGTTCCAAATCTCCATGTAGCGGCCGCAATCCTGGGGACATGGAAATTCGCACTGCTCGTGGCCCAGGTCGCTCCCCGCAGGGCCGAGGTCGTAGTGAAGCTCGGAACAGGGCCCACAGGGGCCCGTCTCTCCCATGGCCCAGAAGTTATCCTTCTCATCGCAGCGGAGAATGCGGGCCGCCGCGAGCCCCACATCTTTGCGCCAGAATTCGGCCGCTTCATCGTCGTCGCGGAAGACGGTGACCCAGAGGCGGTCCGCCGGCAGGCCGAAATCCCGCGTCATCAAATCCCAGGCCCAGACGACGATCTCGCGCTTGAAGTAGCCGCGGCGCGACTCCGGCGCATCCGGTTCGCCGGCGCTCAGGGGACCAAAGCTGAAATTACCGAGCATCTCGAAGAAGGTATGATGGCGGCGAGTGCGCCCCACCTGCTCCAGGTCGTTGTGTTTGCCGCCCGCGCGCACGCACTTTTGCGAGGAGCAGGCGCGCGTGTAGTCTCTCTTCTCCTGCCCCAGGAAAATATCTTTGAACTGGTTCATTCCGGCGTTCGCGAAAAGCAGCGTCGGGTCGTCTTGCGGGATCAGAGGCGAGGAGGGAACCACACGATGGCCCCGGTCTTCAAAGAATTTCAGGAATTTTGCCCGAATTTCGTCCGATTTCATTGGAAAATCAAGTCCGCTGGGAAGGGGGAATTTCGAGCCTGACGGCGTACCTTCCCTGAATTACTCCTCTTCCGCCGCCTCGATCAGATCGTCCTGGTCAATTAAAGCAACAGCGCGGCGGTAATCCCGGATCGCTTCCATAATAACATTGGCGGGAAAACCGCGGCGCATCAAACTCCGCGAGAGCGAGCCGAATTTTTGCGGTGTCAGTGGAAATCGGACGCCTCGAAGCTTCTTCTCCACGAACTTTCCGACGAGTTCCCGTTCGTCCGTTTCCTGGAATGCGTGCTCGACGGCGGGCGCAATCCAAATCTCCGGGACTTTTCTCGATTTAAGCTCCCGCTCGACACGAAAACGCCCCCAGCCACGATGTCGCGCCAGGAAAGAGGCACAGTTCTCGGCAAAGCGGCGGTCGTCAAGGAACTTTAGCTTTCGGAGACGTTCAATCACTCCGGGCAGGCGCTCATCACCGGGAAACTTTCGCTTCAACGTGGCCGCGAGCCCTCCGGTTGAGTAGGCTCGCTGTGAGAGCAGGCGTAGGGCGGTAGCGTAGGGGTCTTTGGGAGCCGAGCGACGGCCCCGGCCCGGCACGGACGTTCGCAGCCCTGTAGATGATCGAGGTGGCAATTTCGGGATATCTCCGGCAGGCTCTTGCCGGTACGAAGCCGCGGGACTACTTCTGCCCCGAGCGCTCGATTTCCGAGTCGAGCAGCACCTGCTCCATCTCCATGCGGGAGAGGTCGGATGTGCTCGAGATTCCTTCGACCCGCAACTTGAACTCGTCCACGTTCGAAGCTCGCAAGAGAGCCTCTTCGTAAGTGATCAGCCCGCGTGAGTAGAGATCGTAGATCGACTGGTCGAAGGTCTGCATACCGTACTGCGAAGTCCCCGAGGCGATGGCTTCGCGAATCATGCGCGTCTTATCCGGGTTGATAATGCACTCGCGGATGAACTGGGTAGTGATCAGCACCTCGACCGCAGGAACCCGGCCCTTTCCCTCGCCCTTGCGAACCAGCCGTTGCGAGACAATCCCTCGCAACACGGAGGCCAGTTGCAGGCGGATCTGCTTCTGCTCCGGGGGAGGAAAGACGGCGATGATACGCTGGATAGTCTCGCTTGCATCCAGGGTGTGCAAAGTGGAGAGAACCAGGTGACCGGTTTCCGCAGCCAGCAGGGCGGTACTGATGGTCTCGAGGTCGCGCATCTCGCCGACCAGAATGACATCGGGGTCTTGCCGGAGTGCGGCGCGAAGTGCGGCGGCGAAATCCGCCGTATCCACTCCCACCTCGCGCTGGTTGACGAACCCCTTCTTATCCCGGTGCAGAAATTCGATGGGGTCTTCAATGGTAATGACGTGATCGGTGCGCGTGACGTTGATCCGGTCGATCAGGGCGGCCAGAGTGGTGCTCTTGCCGCTGCCGGTCGTGCCGGTGACCAGGACCATGCCCCGCTGCTCCTGAGCGAGCTTGTCCACAATTTTGGGCAGTTCCAGCTCTTCGATGGTCTTCACCTTGGTGGGAATCAAGCGAATCGACATGCCAATGTTGCCCCGCTGCTGGAACACGTTCACACGGAATCGGCCCAACCCGGCGACACCGTAAGCCATATCCAGGTCGGTCGATTCCTTGAACTTCTGCTTCTGCCGATTGTTCATCATGCTGAAGGCCATACCCAGCATGATTTCGCTCGAGACGCGGGGAAACTGGTCGAGGGGTTTCAACTCACCCTCCGAGCGGACGTAAGGGTGGTTCCCTACTTTTAGGTGAAGATCGGAAGCCTTCATTTCCGCGGCAAGCTTAAGCAATTCGTCAATCTTCATAGCTCTCTCTTCCTTCCCCTCCTGACAGAGGCAAGTTTAACCCAAACCGGGAGAGGATGCCACAGGCTTTCAATCGCCCCATCCCTATCTCTGGCCGGGGTTTTGCCCCCAAAGGGACCGCTACCTGAAACTTCGGATGATAGAGAAAACCCTTCCGCCTCCAAAGTTCCGGCGGTTGATGTGTAGGAGAACGGAATCGGCGGGAAGGAATCCCTGAGGAGGTGACCCCAAGTCAGCTTGCTGCGCTCCGTTGTCGGGCACTTTCCTTCTGGCGGCAGGAAGTCAACCATCCGTGGGGGTCTTCCGCTTCCCCGTGCACGATGGAGAGGAATCTTCCCTGCAGACTTTTCGTAATCGGGCCGGGTCGTCCGATCCCTACCTGGATGCGATCGACGGAGCGGACAGGAGTGATCTCCGCCGCCGTTCCGGTGAGGAAGACTTCATCGGCAAGATAGAGGAATTCGCGCGCCAGCGCCTGCTCGACGAGAGGCACATCCATCTCGCCCGCCAGGGTCATGATGGAATCGCGGGTGATGCCGGGAAGAACCGAGGAGCCAAGCGG
>JAPUME010000336.1 GCA_027294185.1 Acidobacteriota bacterium
GGTGGCCTTTCTCGAATCCCTCTTCTCGGTCGCCAATGCCTGTGGCAAGACCTCCTTTGAAGAAATCGAGGAAATCCGAACCCTTGCCAAAGGATTGAAACTCGACCACCAGGAATTCATCCAGGCCAAGCTTGAAGTTCCCAGAGAAGACCGCAGCGGGCTATAGGAAATTCGACTAAGTTGACCGCCTGCCCGCCGTTCTGTTATCTTTTCCTATAACCTGAGAGGGTATCTTTTTCACCCCGAATGAGCACTGTTAGCATCAGTTTACCCGATGGGAGCACCCGGGAATTCCCTAAGCCCGTCACACCATTGGAGATTGCCCAATCCATCGGCCCCGGCCTGGCCAGAGACGCCCTGGCCGCCCGTGTCGATGGTGAACTCCGCGACCTCGCCTCCCCCATTGAGAAGGATTCCCCGGTACAGATCATCACTCCCAAATCACCGGAGGGGTTGGAGATTTACCGCCACTCCTCCGCACATCTGATGGCCGCCGCCGTCAAGGAACTTTTCCCGGATGCCCGTCCCGGCGTCGGTCCGGCAACCGAGACGGGATTCTTTTACGACTTCCGCCGCGAAAAGCCCTTCACCGAGGCTGATCTCGAAAAGATCGAGCAGAAGATGAAGGAGCTGGTCGCAGCCGACATCCCCTACGAACGCATCCACTACCCCAAAGAAGAGGGCAGGAAGCTGTTCGAGCAGATGGGCGAGATGCTCAAATGCGAGCTGATCAGCGAAAAGGCCGAGGCGGTTTTCTCAGCTTATAAGACAGGCAATTTTCTCGATTTCTGCCTCGGTCCCCACATCCCTTCCACCGGGCGCATTCGGGCCTTCAAGCTGCTCTCGGTGGCGGGCGCCTATTGGAAGGGCGATGAAACCAGCTACCCCATGCAGCGCATCTATGGGACTTCCTTCTTCAATCAGAAGGGGCTGGACGATTTCCTTCACAAGATCGAGGAGGCCAAGCGCCGCGACCACCGTCGGCTGGGCAAAGAGCTCGACCTGTTCAGCATCCAGGAGGATGCCGGACCGGGGCTGATCTTCTGGCATCCCAAAGGAGCGACGATCCGCAAAGAGGTCCAGGATTACCTGGAACGGGAACTGGTCGATACCGGGTATCAACTGGTATCGACGCCGCATCTGGCCAGGCTGGATTTATGGAAAACCAGCGGGCACACTAACTTCTACAGCGAAAACATGTTCACGCCCATGGAGTTGGACGACGCCACCTACCAGCTCAAGCCCATGAACTGCCCCTTCCATGTTCTGATTTACCGGAACACCCGGCGCAGTTACCGCGAGCTGCCGATGCGACTGGCCGAGTTCGGCACCGTGTATCGCTACGAGCGCTCCGGTGTGATGCACGGCCTGCTGCGCGTGCGAGGCTTCACCCAGGACGACGCCCACATCTTCGCCACACCGGAAACCATCGAGGAGGAGATCGGCGCTTGCGTGGATATCGCGCTGAAGATTCTGCGGACTTTCGGATTCGAAAAGTACGAAGTCGAGCTCTCGCTTCGCGACCCGAATTCCCCCGATGAAACCACCGGTGAACCCGCCGACTGGCAGTTCGCCGAAGATACGCTCCGCAAGGTGCTCAAATCACGCAAGATCACCTACAAGTCCCTGGAGGGGGAAGCCGCGTTCTACGGCCCCAAGATCGACATCAAGGTGGTGGACGCCCTGGGGCGGCCCTGGCAGCTATCCACCATTCAATACGATTTCAATCTTCCGATGCGCTTCGGTTTGGAGTATATTGGCGCAGACGGGCGGGCCCACCGACCCCTGATGGTTCACCGCGCATTGCTGGGTTCAGTCGAAAGATTTCTGGGTGTTCTCATCGAACACTACGGAGGAAATTTCCCCGTCTGGCTGGCGCCCGTTCAGGTTGCAGTGCTGCCCGTAAGCGAAAAACAGGCTTCCTACGCCCAACAGGTGGCGGACCGTCTGCGCCAGAGCCGGTTCCGCGTGCATCTGGACGAACGGAACGAAAAGCTGAACGCAAGGATTCGGGACGCCCAGTTGAGCAAGATTCCTTTTACTCTGGTTGTGGGCGGGCGCGAGGAAGAAGGCCAAAGCGTCGCCGTACGCCGGCGGGGGCAGCGCGAAGTCAGCAGCCAATCTGTAGAGGATTTCGTTCAATCACTTGAGCAGTTGCGCGAATCCCGCGCTGTCGGTTAACTTAGAGTGTATAGGTAGAGAAAGACCCGTTGCTGAAAGCGGCTCCGTGGGAGCGAACCAGGGAGGAGCCGCCCAGGAGAGTGGTGCCATAGGCCATCGATACATACGGATAAACGAAAGGATCCGAGCCCGCGAGGTGCGGCTGATCGACGACGAAGGCAATCAGCTCGGAATCGTGCCCCCTTTCGAGGGCATGAAGCTGGCCCGCGAGAAAGGGTTGGACCTGGTGGAGATTTCGGCGAATGCCAAACCTCCGGTCTGCCGTATTCTCGACTACGGGAAATATCTCTACCAGATGAACAAGCGGGAACATGAAGCCCGCAAGCATCAGAAGTCGATCGAGGTGAAGGAAGTCAAATTCCGTCCCCGCACCTCGGCGCACGACTTCACGATCAAGAAGAACCGAATCATCGGTTTCCTGGAGGATGGAGACAAGGTCAAGGCCACGATCATGTTTCGCGGCCGGGAACGCGCCCACAAGGAGATCGGTTGGGATATGATCAATCGCCTCTTGAAAGAGCTTGAGGACGTGGCCAATGTCGAAGCGCGGCCCAAGCAGGAAGGTCCCAACCTTTCCGCCGTGATGGCGCCCAAGAAAACGACGGGTGGCAAGGGAGCCGATCCGGCCCGCTAAACGATTAAACGATGCCGTTAGCCGCCGTTCGCAGAGAGATCAGGAGGACAGGTTGCCGAAAGTAAAACAGAAAACCCATCGGGGCGCTGCCAAGCGGTTCAAGGTAACGGGTTCGGGGAAGATCGTTCGCCACCAGGCGTCCATGCGGCACATTCTGACCTCGAAGACCCGCAAGCGGAAACGGAAGCTCCGTAAATCCACGCTGGTGACGGCCGCGGATCACCACCGCATCAGCTCCCTGCTCCCCAACGCCTGAGGGGCCGGGTTGGGGTAAATGAATAAGGGCCTAATAAGAGTCAAGAATTTCGAAGGAGTAGATACGAACCATGCCTCGCGTTAAGCGTGGAACGCACCGCCGGGACCGGCGAAAAAAGATGCTTAGCCTGACCAAGGGCTATTATCTTAAAAAGAGCAAACTCTACAAGTTCGCCAAAGAAGCGATCGACCGCGCCGGGCAATTTTCCTATCGCGACCGCCGCGTCCGCAAGCGCCAGTTTCGGCGCCTGTGGATTGTCCGCATCGGAGCCGCAGCCCGTCTGAACCAGCTTACCTACAGCCAATTCATGTACGGGCTGAACAAGCTGCAGATCGCCCTGAATCGCAAAATACTGGCCGATATGGCTGTCAGGAACCCGAAAGCTTTTGCGGAGATCGCCGGAAAGGCGAAATCGGTGCTTTCGGCCTAGCCCTGCCTTTCGAGCAGGGAGGACCCGGCGCGAGGCAATCGGATATCGAATTCGCGCTCACGGCCGGGAACACCCAGTCCTTTTCCCTTCGGCAGCAGAGAGAATTCCTATCCGGGCGAGTCGGGACTCGCGCCCCTCACCCCCGGTCTTAGCCCATGGCCTCATCATTCGAAGATAAAACCAAAAAGACCCTCGAAGCACTGGGCGTCCGCGACGCTGCGGGCGTAGAGTCCCTCTTCGCCGAGGCGCAGAATCAACTCGAAGCCGAACGCAGCAGTCTGGTCGAGAATCCCCCTGCCGATACCGCCGAACGGGAAGCCGCCATCAAGGCGCTGCGCGACCGTTGGCTGGCGCGCAAGAACGGTCTCGTCACCTTTATCAACGAGAATTGGCTGAGGAAAGCCCCCGCAGCACTCAAACCTGCGGCAGGACGATGTTTCAATCAATTGAGGAACCAAGCAGTAACAGTTGAGACCGAGGAACTCCGAAAGGTTGTTCCAGTTCAAAAAATGGCTGGTCCCGTGAGTGCGGAAGAAAGTCTCAAGAAACTAAGCGAAGCACAAAGGAATAAGCAATTCGCTATTG
>JAPUME010000337.1 GCA_027294185.1 Acidobacteriota bacterium
AGGGTTCGTGCGGGTCGAAATAGTGCACCCAGAGAAAGAACGGATGGTCGCCTCGGGTTCGCAACCATCGCACTGCTTGATCTGTTGTCTGCGTAGCCGGCCTCTCGACCTTGTTCATTTGATCCATAGCGGCGGGGGCAACATTTACCGCCAGCTTAAATAAACTCAGTTTCAAGGCGGCCTTCGATGTCCACTTCCAGCCGGAGAAATTCTCGTCGAACAGGTCGAACCGGAAGGAAAGGCCGCAGATGCCATCGGAAAGAGTGGCTCCGCTGACGAACGCCGCCGTCCGGTATCCCCGGCTGGCAAGGATTTCCGGCACCGCGGTTACCCTGCGCCTGTCGCCGTGCACCACTCCTTCGTTAAAAAGCGTGCCGTGCAGAGCCGGGTAAAGCCCCGTGAGGATGGACGTGTGGGAGGGGCAGGTTTCTGTGGCCGGGGCGATGGCCTGTGAAAAGAGGACCCCTTCGTCGGCCAGCCGGTCCAGATTGGGGGTCTGCGCCTTTCCGTATCCGTAAGCCCCTACGTGATCGGCCCGTAGGGTGTCGATGGTGATCAAAAGAACGTTCGGAAGAGTTCTCCTCTGGGCCGCCTCCGCCCTTACCGGCCAGAAGGGCAGCGTGGCAATGATTGCCAGAGCAGAAACACAAAGCCCGGCCAGCCAGCCGGGGTGAACGCGCCCGGAGCCCAGAAACTTCGCCCGGGTAAAATACCCGAAGGGAAGCAGTGCGACCGCCAGGGCCGGCCATTTCCAAAGCCCGGTTTCATAGCGGGTCGTCAGAAGAAGGATGATTCGCAGGAAAAACCAGCTCTGGGCGAAAAGCCACACTTCCACCGTACCCAGAAATCGGAATCGCAGGACCAGGTTGCGCACCGGCCAATAGACCACAAATCCTACGGCCACCGCCGCCGGCAGGGAAACGGAAGCCTTTGCAAGAGTCTCGGTGGGCAGGCGGCTGAGGACGCCGAAGGCGAGAAACACTGCTGTGGGAAGAGCAACGGCCGCTGCATTGCGTGCTTCCCGGCTCCAATGTCGCATAACCGCAAAAGCCCACCAGGGCAGGGCAAGCAGGGCCGCAGCCAGGCCGTAGGCGAAGTAGCCGTCGAATATCAACTTGATCGCCGGATCAATTGCCTGGACCAGATCACTGGCAACCCAGAGAGTACTCTCCAGCAAACCCAACGTCGAGCCAACCGTGGCGGCGAGAATGGGAAAGGACAGGTCTCTGCGAAGGAAGGAAATCATGAGGTCTACTTTTCGTGTCGAGTTTTTCCTCGGATAAGATCGGCGATATGAGGAAGCAATTCCACCACACTTTCCAGGGAATCGCCTGCGCCGCGCGGGCTGCCGGGAAGATTCAGGATCAGTTTGCCCTGGCTCACTCCCGCCAGACCACGGGAAAGCGCGGCTCTTCTGGTTTTCTTGATCCCTTCGGCGCGCATCAATTCAGCCAGTCCGGGGATTTCCCGCTCCAGGAGTGGACGCGTAGCTTCCGGCGTTATGTCGCGGGGGCCCACTCCCGTGCCTCCGGTCGTCAGAATCACATCTACATCCGGCTCTTTGCACCAGGCGCGCAAACGTTTTTCGATGGCGTCAAGTTCGTCCGGCACGACTTCATTCATCAGGACCTGCAACTTATGTTGCTCCAGGACTCGACGAACCGCCTGTCCCGAGAGGTCTTCCCGTTCACCTCGGAAAGCCGAGTCGCTCACCGTCAGAATTTTTGCACGCAGGGGGCGGTCCATGAATCAGAGATTATCTCTTGCAGGTAGGCTTGGGGTTTGGTGCTCGATCCGAGTCGCCCTGGAGACTTGGAACCGGGCGCCAATGAAATTTTCGTGGAGCTCGGGTGCCCTCTGGCCGGAACCGCCACTCCTATCCGGCGTCGCGATTGGCTTCGTCCAGCAATCGCAGCCCTTCCATCATCAGTCCCTGCGTTGATTGAGTGGTGGAGCGTTCCTCGGACTTTTCGGTGAAATCGATTTCCCATCGTCCGTCGGTCCAGCCCACGGCTTTGTAAACGGCTTCGTTCCCGACCAATTCATCCAAGGTAGCGTGCGTCACGCTGCCTTCGGTAAAATACATTACGCACTTCCCCTGGTTGGCGGTCAGGGCCAGAGCGCAGCTCTTTCTTCCCATCTCAAGCGTTTGCATCAGGTCCATGATGTTCATCTCAGACAAACGGCCGGAGATGACGCCGTCGTGAGCGCCCATCTGGCTGATCTTCTCCTGCCGCAGCCGGTCGACAATGCGGCGGGCCGCCTGGGACAGCTCGGAAACGAAAAATGGTTTTACGAAGTAGTCCTCGACGCCTTCCACCAGCATGCGGAGCTGCTCGTCGATCTCCTTTTGGGAGGCCAGAAAAACAAAGGGGATCGCTTTCGTCTCTTCCCGTTCGCGGAGCTTGCCGAGTAACGCACGTCCGTCCATCACCGGCATGGAATAGTCCGAGATAATCAGATCGGGTTTCTCTTCAATCGCCTTCATCAGTGCATCGGCGCCGTCCGAGGCGATGACGAGGTCTCCCGCTTTTTCCAGGCTTCTGGCCAGAAGCTTGCGGATGGTGGGATTGTCGTCCACCAGAAGAATTTTGACCCGTGCTTCCATTCCTACCTTCGTTATCCTAAGACCGAACCGGTTTCCGTTTTCGAGGTGAAGCGGAGGCTCGGTAGGTTCCGCTCTTTCCGCCACTTTTTTCTTGCAGGTGGAGGTCCGTAATCTGAATGCCGCGCTCAAGCGCCTTGCACATGTCGTAAACTGTCAGGGCGGCTACGGCGGCGGCGGTCAAAGCCTCCATCTCGACCCCGGTGGGGCCGGTAGAGGAGACGAGGGAAGAAATCCGCAGCCCATTTTTGCATTTTTCCAATTGAACATCAACGTGGCTTAACCTCAGGGGATGGCACAGCGGAATCAAATCCGAGGTGCGCTTGGCGGCTGAGATTCCGGCGATGCGCGCAACTTCAAACGGATCCCCCTTGGGATTTCGCGGAAGCGCGGTCAGGGTGGATTTCTTCATCTTCACCATGACCGAGGCTGATGCACGGCGGCTGGTTTCCGGCTTTGCGGAAACATCCACCATGCGTGCGCGACCGAGCTTATCGAAGTGCGAGAGTTTCCCCATGGAGCACCGGAAGGGTGAAAGGATGACTCCAGAATCTGGCGCCGGGTGCGCCCGGCTGTGGTTCTCTACCAGCCTTTCGGCAACACATCCACCCAATGGCCGGGTAGGATTTCCTTCTGATCAGGATGCGCGACCAGAAAACAGTTTGCGGCTGCCAATCCCACCAGATCGCCCGACCCTTGCCATCCCACCAACTCTACCACGGGTTCGTCTTCGCGTTCGGCCACTCGCGCGGGGAGGAAGGCCGTCAATTTCCCTTTCAGGCGAACCTCCGAGCCCAGGCGCGCCCGCATAAAGGTTAGAGGTTCGGGCGGCGCTCCGGAAAGAACATCCATTCCGGGCCGTACAAAAAGCTCGAAAGTGACAAAAGTTGAGACCGGATTTCCCGGCAGGCCGAAGAAATGCCGGCCCTGCACATGTCCGAATACCAGGGGTTTACCAGGCCGCATGGCGACGCTTGTGAAATGGAATTCCGCGCCTAAATCAGCCAGCACGTTCCTCACAATATCGTACTTTCCCATCGAAACGCCGCCCGAGAGCACCAGAAGGTCGGACTCCAGCCCTTTCTCCAACAGGGCTCGCAGGGGCTCGTAGCGGTCCGGTGCGACCTCGAGCGGCACGGGAATTCCGTCCGCCGCTTCCACCTGAGCGCACAATGCCGCTGCATTACTGTTTCGAACCTGAAACCATTCGGGTTCCTGCTCCAGGGGAACCACCTCATCCCCGGTCGCCAGTATGGCAACCCGCAGCCGGCGCGCGACGCTGACTACGGTTTTGCCGACCGAAGCCAGGAGGCCGATTTCACCGGGCCTCAGCCGCCGTCCTCGTGGCAGGATCAGTGAGCCTTTCTTTCCTTCGCTCCCCTGCGGGACGATGTTATCCCCGGACTTGAGCGCACGATCAATTCGAACTCCGTTTCCGTTGACTCGTGTGTGCTCGACCATGACGACGGCGTCGGCCCCTTCCGGGACCGGAGCTCCCGTCATGATGCCGACGCATTGACCGGGACCTATTTTTCCCTCGAACCATGTGCCCGCTTTTACCTCTCCCAGGATTTCAAGCGAAGAAGGAACAGGATTCAGGTCGGCCGCGCGAACGGCGAACCCGTCTCGTGTGGCTCGCCGAAAGGGAGGATAGTCGCGGTCGGCGAGGATTTCCTCGTCCAGGATTCGTCCCAGGGCGTTGCCGAGTGGCACATTCTCACTTTTGGGTGCGGTGGAACTTTTTGCTAACTCATCCAGGACCTTCTGGCGGGCTTGTTTGAAACCGAGCATGGGGAGTTCCACGGTGCAGGAGTCCACCTGTTCGTGGGTCCCTGCAGCGTTCATCAGGATACCGTCGCCGGGAGGCCCGCAGGGGCGGATTGAAATAGCGCCTGGCAGAACCGGGACTTTTCCCTCCAAATGATTTGCCCGCGTTCGGGGCCGGTGGATACGAGAGCGATTTCAACCCCGGTCTGGTCCTCAAGGAATTTCAGATAATCCTTGGCGCGAGAGGGAAGCTCGTCAAATTCTCTCAGGCCGAAGGTGGATTGTTTCCACCCGGGCATGGTCTTATATTGGATTTTGACCTTCTCCAGAATTTCCACCTCGTTCGGCATCTGGTCGAAAGTTTCACCTTTATATTCGTACCGAACTCCAACGGGGATCTCTTCCAGATGGTCCAGCACATCCAGCTTGGTGACAATCAGGGCGTCAAACCCGTTGACCTGTGCGCTGTAGCGAGCTGCGGGGACGTCGAACCAGCCGCACCGACGGGGCCTGCCGGTAACGGCGCCGTATTCCGATCCCCGCTCGCGCAGCGCCTCACACGAGGTGTCGTTTGCTTCCGTCGGGAAGGGGCCGTTTCCAACCCGGGTGGCATAGGCCTTGGTCACGCCCACCACGCCTTGAATGCGGGTCGGTCCGACCCCGGTGCCTGTGCAGGCGCCACCGGCGGTGGCATTGGAAGAAGTGACGTAGGGATAAGTCCCGTGGTCCACATCGAGCAGCGTCCCCTGGGCTCCCTCGAACAGCACCGACCGCCCTTTGCTGATTTCCTGGTTGAGGAAACGAGTCGTATCGGTAAGATAGGGAAGGATGCGCGGGGCCAACGCCAGGTATCGGTCGGCCATTTCGGCGGCCGAGTCGAATTCGGAGTCCGGAATGGTTCCCGTGAGCCGTTTTTCCTCGATAAATTCACTACACTTGGCGCGGAAGCGCTCCGGGTCGGCCAGGTCACAGAGCCGCAGCCCCCGGCGGCCCATCTTATCCTCGTAGGCCGGGCCGATTCCTTTGGCTGTGGTCCCGATCTTCCGCTGTCCCCGGGCCCCTTCGCCGGTCTTCTCCACGGCGCGATGGTAGGGCAGGATCATATGCGCATGATGGCTGATCCGCAGCCGCTCGCCCGGCTCGAGGCCTGCCTGGCGCAGGGTATCCAACTCTTTGACGAACGATTCCGGGTTAAAGACCACTCCCGAGCCCAGGACGGAGGTCTTTTCCGGACGCAGCACTCCGCAGGGGAGCAATTGAAGGACCAGCTTTTTGTCTTTATGGATTACGGTATGCCCGGCGTTGGGGCCACCCTGGTAGCGCGCAACGATATCGAAAAACTCGGCGAGGACATCGACGATCTTGCCCTTGCCTTCGTCTCCCCACTGTGCGCCGACTAGTACGACATTGAATCCCATTTTGTCCTGTTTCCCGGTTCAATCGCCCACACCCCCGCCAGAAGACGCCCCGGCCTCGACCGCATTTGCCACAGGCTGAGTGTGCTGGACCCAGTAGCTGATTCTAACGCAAAGCACCCGGGAGCCAAGCATAAAACGCAGGGGATGCTCCCCGGACACAATTCCGGGTTCTGCCCGGCGCGAATTCATTTTCTGTCTGGACGAGCCTCGTCTCATGACCCGGAAATCTGATCCCTATACTGTTCAATGAAGATAAGCGAAGGCAGGTGAGAACTTCTTCGCTTCGCCCGTGAGGCTTACATATGGCGGTCCAGCATCGCCTGGATATTCTCTTTTGAGCTTGCTCCCACAATCTGGTCGCGCATTTCCCCTCCCTTGAAGACCAGCAGGGCGGGGATGCCTCGAATATTGTACTTACTGGATGTCGACATATTCTCGTCAACGTTCACTTTGCCGACCTTGGCGCGGCCCGCGTAGTCCTTGGCAATGGCCTCCACCGCCGGTGCGATCAGGCGGCAGGGAGCGCACCAGGCCGCCCAAAAATCCACCAACACGGGAACGGGCGACTGCAACACCTCCTGATCAAAGTTGCTGTCAGTCAATTCCACGGTGTTTTCTGACATATCTTCCTCCCTAACAAACTTGTAACAAGAAATCAGATGATCCGGGTATCCCTAAGGTACCATGCTACCGTTTTCTCTCGGAGGGGGTGACTCGGAAGCGGGTCCTTGATTCCTGGCTATCCGGTCACTGCAAACAACTCATGACAATTCTAAATAATACCATCTGATCTAAATAATACCATCTGAGGAGAATTTTCGCCTCAACTACTTCGCACCAATGGGCTCCGAAGCGAGAGATGGCCCGCCTGGGGGTTTGCGATCGCCATTTGAAGGGTCAGGGATCGCCCGCCTGAGGGGTTAATGATCGATAAATCTCCGAGAACTGCTTGGCCGACTGATCCCAGGAAAAATCTTTTGCCATTCCATTCGTCATCACCCGCCGCCAGACCTCCCGTTGGCGGTATACCTTAAGGGCCTGCCCGACGGCTCTCATCAGGGCATCCCCCGAGTAGGGGCCGAACTTGAATCCCGTTCCCGCGGTTCCATCGAAGGGCTCCACCGTGTCGTCCAGACCGCCGGTGGCGCGGACAATCGGCACCGTACCGTATTTCATACTGTAGATCTGGTTCAGCCCGCAGGGCTCATAGCGCGAGGGCATCAGGAACATGTCCGCCCCGGCTTCGATCTTGTGGGCCAGCACATTATCGTAGGCGACCTTTACGGCCACCTTGTCGGGGTGCTTCCGGGCCAGTCCCAGGAAGAGCTTCTCGTAGGTCCTATCGCCCGACCCGAGCGCCACCAGGGTGAGGTCTTCTGTGAGCAGACGGTCGGCCACCTCAGCGATCAAGTCAAAACCCTTTTGAGAGGCGAAGCGGGAAACGATTCCCAGCACCGGTCGCTCCCTCTGAATGTCCTGCTGCCTGAATCCCATGCTTTCGAGCAGATCCCTCTTGCACTTCTGTTTGCCCGTCAGGTCTTGAGGCGTGTAGTGCGCGGCTATGAATCGATCCGTCCCCGGGCTCCATTCCTCGTAGTCCACTCCGTTCAGAATGCCGTGGATTCGCTCCCGACGGCCTGCCAGGACTCCCTCCAACCCGAAGCCGAACTCCGAGGTCTGGATTTCCCGGCTGTATTTCTTGCTGACCGTCGTAATGGCGTTCGAGTAGAGGATGCCTCCTTTGAGCAGATTCACCTTGCCGAAATATTCCAACCCGTCTACGGTGAACATTTCCGGACGGAGCGAAATGCGGGAAAGGACTTCGGGAGGAAAAATTCCTTGATACCCCAGATTATGAATCGTAAGCAGAACCGAGGTGTTGTGAAAAAAACGGTCACCGGCGTAGAGGGTGCGCAGAT
This sequence comes from Acidobacteriota bacterium, assembly GCA_027294185.1. GTDB lineage: Bacteria > Acidobacteriota > Terriglobia > UBA7540 > JAPUME01 > JAPUME01. Next base: position 7,710 of record JAPUME010000337.1, read on the forward strand.
AGATGGGGACGAGAGCAGTCTGCCAGTCGTGACAGTGAATGACGTCGGGAGCACGAGGCTGCCGCTTCATCGCCTCAATCGAGGCGAGGCAGAAGGCTGCGAATCGTTCCGCATTGTCGGGGTAGTCGACGCCTTCCATCTGGTATAAACCCGAACGGTCGAAGTATTCCGGGCAATCCACCAGAAGGTGACGAACCCCATTCGTCTTTCCTGCTTCCTGAATGTCGGCATATTTAAGTCCCCCCTGGAGCGGCAAGGTAAGATTCCGAAGGGAGGCGCGGGCCGCCGCGGTCATCTGGTAACGGGGAAGGATCACGGTTACCGGATGCCGATTCGCTGCCAGCGCTTTCGGGAGCGCCCCTACGACGTCGGCCAAGCCACCGGTTTTTGAAAACGGAACTCCCTCGGAGGCCACAAAAACAATACGAGCCGGAGTTTCTTTTCGCGCAACCATGAATCAGACCTCACGGCAAGTTTAGAGGAGGGAGGGGGATTGTCAAGTTTCAGGCCCGGGAATCAGGGAAAGTTGGAATTTCCTCCCCTCTCGATCGCGGTTCGG
>JAPUME010000338.1 GCA_027294185.1 Acidobacteriota bacterium
CTGCGCCTGTTATCTGAGGTGTGCCCCGACTCGAAGGCCGTGATTGTGGAGAATCGCTGGGTGACGCCGCGCAAGACGCGCATCGTGGCGCACCAGCAACAACTCCTTCGCCTCGACCATGAATCACCCCGGCCGCTCTCCTCCTCGGCATTCTCGCGGCTGGAAGAATACCTCACCAAAATACTCCCCCGCTTGAAGGCGCTCGTCCTCTCCGACTACAACAAGGGAACCCTGACGCCGGAACTTATGTCCCGGATTCTGGACCTGGCGCGACAAAAGGGGGTCCCGAGCTTCGTGGATCCGAAGCCGGAAAACGCGGAAGGGTGTCGCGGCGCCACGCTCGCCGCTCCGAATCTGCACGAGGCGGAACAGATGACGGGGCTTCGCATCAAGGACATCCCCTCGCTCGAACGGGTTGGGAAAAAATTGCGCACTTTGCTCGAATGTTCTTACCTATTAGTAACCCGGGGTGGTGAAGGGATGAGCCTGTTCGACCCGAACGGAGGTGTGGCGCATATCGCGGCGGAAACTCGTCCCGTCTATGATGTGACGGGGGCCGGGGACACCGTGATTGCAGCTCTGAGCCTGGCTTATAGCGCAGGGGCCACGATGCTCGAAGCCGCACGCCTGGCCAATCTGGCCGGCCTCACAGCGGTTTTGAAGTTCGGAACCGCACAGGTTCCCCGCAAGGAACTTCTGAAGGCAATCGCTCAAAGCGGGAAGCGTTACTGAAACAAACAGAACTCAGCAGAGGGTATCGCTAAAACGGCGAGTAGGAAAGCGCCTTGGTCTTGCGGCTTACCCAAAAATCCAGAGGAGGGCTTACCTTATTAATGCGAACGGTAACGATGACGCCTTCGACACCTTTTGACTTCGCCTCCAGAATTTCAAACTCCCGAATTATCCCGTAGTCTCCCTGCTCTCCCCAGGCAAGAACAAAGTCCCTGTAACGGTAAGACTCGCTCGGTTGCCAGAGCTGGTAGGCAGTCTCGTATTCCTGTGCCTGGAGGGTCTTCAGGAACCGCCGCACGGCCTGTTCCTCCCTGTAGTTCGCAAAAATATAGAAGAGAATAAGAAACAGCACGGCGGCAGAGGCACCCAGGACCTGCCCTCGACGCCAGAGCGGCTTCTCCTCGCTGCCTGAGGGCGCTCCATCAAGAAGAGTCATGGTTTAACGTTGCTCCGCAGGGTAATCAAATCGAGTGTGATCTTTTTCCCGCTGCCGTTCCAGGGCCAGATCGATCAGCCGGTCAACCAGCCTGCGGTAAGGGAGCCCGCTCGCCTCCCACAATTTAGGATACATACTGATCGGAGTAAACCCGGGAATGGTATTAATTTCGTTCAAGAAAACCTTTCCCGTGCGCCGCTCGAGCAGAAAATCCACGCGCGCCATCCCCGCGCACTCGGCCGCCTGAAAGGCGCGTAGGGAGAGCTGTTGCACCTCCTTTGTCTTTCGGGCGCTCAGCTTCGCCGGAATAATCAGCTCGGAGCCTTCCTTACCATATTTGGCCTCGTAATCATAAAACTCGTTTACGGGTATGACCTCGCCCGGAACCGAAGCCTCCGGCTCCGCGTTGCCGAGCACCGAACATTCAATCTCACGCCCCCGAATAGCCCGTTCGACCAGCACCTTGGTGTCATAGGAACCAGCGAGTTCCACAGCCGGACCAAGCTCTTTGCGATTGTGAACCTTGCTGATGCCGACGGAGGACCCCAGGTTCGCGGGTTTCACAAAGACAGGGTAACGAAACTTTTTCTCGATCAGGCGTCTGAACTTTTCCGGATGCGATCTCCATTCGCCGCGCCGCAGAGTCACCCAGGGAATCACCGGCAGTTTCGCCTCCCGGAACAGGCGCTTCGAAACGTCCTTGTCCATCCCCACCGCCGACCCCAATACACCTGCGCCCACGTAAGGAATGCCGGCCAGCTCCAACAGTCCCTGCACGGTCCCGTCCTCACCGAAAGTCCCGTGCAGGACGGGAAAGACGACGTCGAGTTTCTCCGGATTCGTCGAATTGGCCTCCAGCGGCATCAGGCCTTGACGCCCGGGTTCCGTTGTAACGGTAACCGGCTTTCCGTGGGCGAGCACGCCGGAAAGCAACTTCTCTGAGCTCGATCCGAGCAGCCAGCGTCCCTGGGGAGTAATCCCGATCGGCACGACCTCATACTTGTCCGGATCCATCGCCGCTATGACGGAGGATGCAGAGGTGAGTGAAACTTCATGCTCACCCGATCGACCGCCGAAAAGGATGCCGACGCGGAGCTTCTTCACCGGATTCATTAGAGGATTTTCTTTCCCAAAGCAGAGGCGACCATTCCCACCCCCAGAACAGCCGTTCGATTGTAAACGTCGATAATCGGGTTGATTTCGACCAGGTCTAATGCCAAAAGCTTCCCGCTGTCAGCGATGGTTTCCAGGGCAAGATGAGCTTCACGGAAAGTCATGCCGCCGCGAACCGGGGTTCCGACGCCGGGAGCTTCGCTCGGGTCGACGACATCCATATCGATCGAGGCCAGGAATCCTGCCGTGTCGCGCGTGGCGATCTCGAGCGCCTTCGCCATCACCGTCCGTAAACCCTGCTCGTCAATGTCCCTCATGGTGAAGGCATGGAGGCCCGAGGATCGCACGATCTCCTGCTCCTTGGGGTCAAGATTGCGAATACCAACCAGCGCCGTATTCTTCGGCTCAATCTTGGGAGCGAACCCCTGGAGGTGAGTCAGTGGTTTCGGGCCATAACCCAGCGATACGGCCAACGGCATCCCATGGACATTACCGGTCAGAGTGGTCTCGGGAGTATTCATGTCCGCGTGCGCATCCAGCCAGATACAGCCGATCTTCCTTTCCTGATCGTGATAACAGGAGGCCAACCCGGCCAGAGATCCGATGGCGATCGAGTGATCCCCGCCCAGCACCAGGGGGATTTCGCCCGCCCCGGCGGCGGACTTTACATCAGCGGCCAACCGTCCGCAGGCTTCCCCGATTTCGCTCATGTATTTAACCTTGGGATCGCCGAAGGGCTGCGTCTCGGCGATTTTAACGGGCATATCACCCGTGTCGACCACGGCGATTCCCAGCGATTCGAGCGTAAACCTGAGACCGGCGCCTCGCACCGCCGAGGGACCCATATCCACTCCCCGACGTTCCTGTCCCAGGTCGAGCGGCACACCGATGATGCG
>JAPUME010000034.1 GCA_027294185.1 Acidobacteriota bacterium
CCAGTTGAGCGACCTGACGCCGGGCCAGAAGGTGGACGTGGACCCGGTGGAGCCGCTCGGTGCGGCCGTCACCGCAGAAAAAATCAAGCTGAAGGACCAGACCATTCGCGGAACGGTGGTGGCCGGTTCTCAGGTGGCTCCGAACTTCGTGCTTGATCCGGCTTCAGACTTGTTTGTGGACCAGACGATCAGCGTTGATGCCGCTGCGGCAGAGTTTGACGATGTCGACGGAGTGGCTAACCTGTTAGACGATCAGGCGGTCCGTGTGAAGGGACTGCTGTTTCTACAGGCCGGTCAATTGATATTCCAGGCTAAGAAGGTAGACGCAACTCCCTAGGTTTAGCTTTGGGGTGACTTCGTCGTGCGGGCCGGCCGGAAATCCTTCGTCCAGGGATGGCCGTCGGGTCCCTACTCAGACGACCGTTTCTCCAGGTATAACAGAGCCCCTGCAAATACGGCCGTAACTCCCATCCAGAGAATGATGGCAATCCCCGGCATATGCGTGGCCAAGGCTGGAATGTTCATTCCTGGCCTCCTTTCCCCCGCCTGTTTAATTGGATGCATTTGGGGACGGATAGATACGGATGGATACGGTGGGATTGGCTTTTTTTCATATCCCGCCCGTTTTGTTGAATTGGAGGATTTAGCTTTTGTTCTTGGTCTGAAACAGTATTTTCAATAAGGGGGGAGTTAAGAGGGTCGTTACCATAACCATCACGACCAGCGCCGACACGGTGGAGGGAGAAAATAGCGGCTCATCTCCGACCATGAGCTTGGCCCCGATTGCGGTGAAAATCAACCCAACCTCGCCGCGGGGGATCATGCCCACGCCGACGACAATCCGATTGACACCTTTCTCGATTACCCCCAGCGAACAGACCTGCTTGCCGATGATGGCGGCCACGCTCAGCACGGCTGCAAAGGCCAGGATATTCATCGAGGCGAACGAGGTAAGGTCGACCTGCAGGCCCATCATCACGAAGAACACCGGCACAACCAGGGTGGTGATGGGATGCACCAACTCGCCGATCTCTCTCTCGCCCCGTTGTCGGTACACCTCAAAGCAGGCCTCATCCAAAACCAGCCCCGCTGCGAAGGCTCCCACGATAGGGGCCAGGCCGATCCAACTTGCAAGCGCGGACATCGCAAAGCAGTGACCGATACTGAGAACCAGAGGAATTCCCGGCACACGAAAGTGGGCTCCCAGGCGGAGAGCGTGGGTGATTACCCACTTCCCCACAATGATGACTCCCGCCAGAAAGAGCAGGGCCTTGCCGATGATCTTCAACACGTCCAGCAGTTCCACGGACGCTTCGCCGCTACTGCCAATTGAGGTGACCAGCCCCGAAACGACGGCGAGAATGATCAAACCCAAAACGTCGTCAATGACTGCGGCGCCCAGGATAATCCGCGCCTCTTTACTTTTCGTCTTGTGGAGGTCCTGTAATACGCGCGCCGTAATGCCGACGCTTGTGGCCGCCAGCGTTGCCCCGATGAACAGGTGCACGTACCAGCCGGCCTCCGGCAGAAATAAGGAAGAGACTCCGTAGCCGAGCAGCATCGGCGCGACCACGCCCAAAACAGCTACGAGCAAAGCGGACCTACCCACTTCCATCAGCTCGTGTAACTTCGATTCCAGCCCCACTTCAAAAAGCAGGAGAATGACTCCGACCTCAGCCGTCATCTCCAGGGCGCGGTCGCTCTTCAGGCTTTCGAAGCCGGCAAAACCGACCAGGAACAGATTCCCGAGGACCATGCCGACTACCAATTCCCCCAGCACGGAGGGCATACTCAGCCGTTCAAAGGCCTCACCTCCCAGCTTGGCGGCAAGCAGGATGACAACTATTCCCAGCAGGTAGGTCGTCAGCGGACCTTCGCCGTGGCCGCTTCCCGCATCGTGGGACTCCTGGCCGCCCCAGGCCGTAACGGATAGGAGCGATAGAACCAGTAGTGGAACGAGATAGGAGAATCGTCGCATAGTGAGTTAAAGATTAACCATTCCCGGAAGTCTAACAGAATGGTCGAGACAGAGGTCCCGCGTCAAGGGGTCTTGGGGAAAACTTTTGAGCCTCAGCCCTCCCGACCCACTCAGGGAGCGTTCCAGAAGCGAGCGAGAGGTGGAGTCATTCTGCCCGCTTGAGGGGGCATCCTTAACCCGCCGCGGCGGTCGAAGAATCTCGCGCTCGAAGACCCACTGTCGAGGAGACCGGGTGCCGGAACCATCCCGGCGGGCCGGGATGTGTGCGAAAGACCGGGTAGCGCAGAACCCCCAGTTCGGTTCTGCGGCATTCCTATGGCCACAAACCGGAAAGACGCGAAACCTGGAAGGCCGGTCCCGGCATACCGGGACAGGTTCCGCGCTACCTTCTCTCCTCAGCCTGACCTGCACGCGGGTGCCCCATCCCAGGATTCCAATGGAAGGAAGTTTTTTCTAAGTTTTCAATCATGAGTTCCCGGATGAGGCCTAATCCCTGGTCGAAATCTTTACAGGTTGAACACATTCAGGGACATCGTTTTTCGGCGAATTGACGATGGCGGATACATCGTAGGCCTCGAGCGCATTCGCAGGGTAGGGAGTCAAAAGGGGTGTAAGGCGGGTCACATCTTTCAAGTTCGG
>JAPUME010000035.1 GCA_027294185.1 Acidobacteriota bacterium
ATTGGACTTTGTCGACGTGGGCACGAGCGGCGGAGTGTGGGGGCTTGCCGAGGGTTACAGCATGATGATCGGCGGCGATGCCGCGGTCGTCGAACGGCTCAACCCCATCTTCAAGACCCTGGCCCCGGCTCCCGACAAAGGTTGGGGGCGCGTGGGTCCGAGCGGTTCGGGCCACTTCGTCAAGATGGTTCACAACGGCATCGAGTACGGATTGATGCAAGCCTACGCGGAAGGGTTTTCCCTGATGGAGCGCAAGGAGGAACTCGGCCTCGACCTGCGCCAGATTTCGGAAATCTGGCGGTACGGCAGTGTGGTGCGCTCGTGGCTGTTGGACCTGACCGCTCGCGCCCTGGAGGAGAACCCCACGCTCAAAGGAATCGCTGCTCACGTTTCCGACTCCGGCGAAGGACGCTGGACCGTGATGGAGGCGATTGATTTGAGATGCTCGATTCCGGTCATAACGCTCGCGCTCCAGCGACGCTTCCGCTCGCGAGAGAACGAACCCTTCGCCGATAAGCTCCTGGCCGTCATGCGCCAGCAGTTCGGCGGACATGCCGTGAAGCGTGAACCGTAAATCATAACGACACATTCTGAATTTTCACCAAGGTTTACGCTCCCAATCCATCGGTCGAGGAGGAATCGAACATTGAACCAGCAAGCCACTACCCGGATTGAAGTAGAACCCCACATCTTCGTCGTGTTCGGAGGGACTGGCGACCTGATGCGCCGCAAGCTCTTGCCGGCGCTTCGTCATCTGGCCTCACGGGGTCATCTGGGGAAGCGCTCCATAATACTCGGCGTTGCCCGCAATGCGGAGCTCAACGATGAGAGCTTTCGTGCTCTGGCGCGTGAGGCTCTGGCCGCCTCGCCCTCCCCGGCGTATGAAGCGGATGGAAAATGGTGCGCGGAATGCCTCTTTTATCAAACCATCGGTAAGGGCACCCAAGAGAACTTCCGCGCTTTGGCGGCTCGCATCGAGGAGCTTGAAGGGGCGCACAAGCTTCCCGGAAACCGTGCAATCTATCTTGCCCTGGGGCCCGGCGCCTTTCCCTCCACCATCATGCGATTGGCAGAGGCCAGGTTGAACCGCAGTCCGGGCTGGACTCGCCTCGTGATCGAGAAACCCTTCGGGCGTGACCTGGCCTCGGCGAAGGAACTGAATCAAATCCTGCATCGCCACTTCCAGGAATCCCAGGTTTACCGAATCGACCATTACCTGGGGAAGGAAACGGTGCAGAACCTGCTGGCCTTTCGCTTTGCCAATGCCCTGTTTGAATCGGTCTGGAATCGTGACCGGGTGGAGAGCGTCGAGATTACGGTGGCGGAAAGCCTGGGTATCGGGACCCGGGCCGGTTACTACGAAAATGCGGGTGCGTTGCGCGACATGGTGCAGAATCACCTGACACAACTGCTCACGCTCACGGCGATGGAGGTCCCTGCCGCCTTTGACGCGGACGCCATCCGCGACGAAAAGGTCAAGGTGTTGCGCTCGATTGTACCGATTCGGAAAGAGGGAGTCGTCTTCGGCCAATACGATAGCGGCAAGATTGATGGCGAAGCGGTTCCCGGCTATCTCGAAGAACCCGGAGTCGCCTCCGATTCGCAGACGGAGTCTTTCGCCGCTCTGCGTATCGAAATCGCCAACTGGCGCTGGCAGGGGGTGCCCTTCTACCTGCGAACCGGGAAGCGGATGGCGGAAAGGGTCAGCCGTATTGAAGTGAAATTCCGCTGCTCTCCTGTGACTTTCTTCCAACCCTTCGACGACTGCAACGTCCACTCGAACGCCCTGGTCATCACGCTGCAACCCGACGAGGGATTCGACCTTCGCTTCGAGATAAAATCCCCCGGGCAGGGAATGAATCTCAAGACCCACCAGCTCAGCTTTCGCTACGAGGAAGCCTTCGAGCCTCTTCCCGACGGCTATCAGACCCTGCTGCTCGACGTTCTCACCGGTGACCAGACGCTATTCGTGCGCGACGATGAAGTCGAAGCCGCATGGCGCCTGTACACTCCCCTGCTCGAAGAACGGCTCCCGGTCAGTCCCTACACGGCGGGAAGTTGGGGACCGCCGGAAGCCAAAAGGCTGCTCGGAGGGGGAGAAGACCGTTGAGGGCCTCCTCAACGAGAGATGTTCGGATCTACCCGGACCTGGACTCGCTGAATCGTGTTGCTGCCGACGAGTTGGCGGGTCTGATTCAGGAAAGCGTCCGGAAAAGTGGCCGCTTCAACCTGGTCGTGGCTGGCGGTAACACTCCTCGCTCCCTTTACCGGCTGCTCGCCGAAGATTACCGAGACCGAATCTCCTGGCCCCGAGTTCACCTCTTTTGGGGAGATGAACGTTACCTCCCGCCCGAAGACCGGCTCAGCAACTTCCGCATGGTGCACGAGGAGTTGATCGAGAAAGTTCCCCTTTCCCCGGAAAATGTGCACCCGATGCCGACCCACTTCTCGACCCCTGAGGAGGCGGCGCGCGCCTACGAGGCGACCTTGCGTGAGCATTTCCCGGACTTGGGGGAATCGTGGCCTGCCTTTGATCTGGTCCTTTTAGGCATGGGAGGCGATGGGCACACCGCATCCCTGTTTCCCGGCTCT
>JAPUME010000036.1 GCA_027294185.1 Acidobacteriota bacterium
AGCCGGAATTGCAATTGACGCGGGTGGGGACGGTGATTTAGATTGGGTTGTAGAGCTTTTTAGTTTAGAGCAGGAACGAATAGAGGCGCGGCCGCCATCAGTACCCGTTGGGAGGGCCAGGGCCCGACGACGAACGGGAAAAGGGGAGGCCGCCGAAGCCGGAAAGAGACTCTGGGTCTTTCGGGCTGGTTGCCGGGGCTAAATCCCCGGGACTGTCATCCACGCGGATGGAGGGCTATTTCGTTTTCCCATTCAGTTCCCTTCGAGGGACGGGTTAGCGGGATGGTTCACCGGCTAACCCGTTTTTTTGTTTTAGGGGCGGAAGTCAGAAAAAGGAGAAATCTTTCTTTGCACGTCTTCGAGCTGACCAAAGAACTGGTCAACATGGAATCCATTACCGGCCACGAGCCGAAAGTCGCACACTACCTGCGCGACTACCTGCAGGGGCTCAAATTGGAAACCGAGTTCCTGCCGGTCTCGGGCGACCGTGCGAACCTTTGGGCCTGGCACGGCACGCCGCGCGTGGTGATGAGCACACACATGGATACTGTTCCTCCCTATATTCCCGCCGGTGAGGACGAAGACAACATCTACGGGCGTGGGTCCTGCGATGCGAAGGGAATTCTGGCTTCGCAGATTGCCGCCGCCGAACGGCTGCTCGCCGAGGGTGTCACGAACTTCGGCCTTCTTTATCTCGTAGGGGAAGAGACGACCAGCGAGGGCGCCAAAAAGGCGAACCAGACCCCGCCGGGTTCCCGCTACATGGTCAACGGCGAGCCGACCGACAACCGATTGGCGCTGGGCACGAAGGGCGCCCTGAGGCTCGAACTCACCACCCGGGGAAAGATGGCCCATTCGGCCTATCCTCACCTGGGGGAGTCGGCCATCGAGAAGCTGCTCGACATTCTGTTGGACTTCAGGAAAATGGACCTTCCTCGCCACCCCGTGATGGGAGAAAGCACCTACACCATCGGCCTGATCTCCGGAGGCCGGGCGGCGAATGTCATTCCTGATAAGGCGCAGGCTCAGGTCCTATTCCGGGTGGCGGAGGAAGGAAAAGGCTTTCGCAAGTACGTAGAAGCATTGATCGGCAAGCGGGCGGAAATTAAAGTCCTTTCCGACTCTCCCCTGCTGCTGATGGAAAAACTCGACGGCTTTGATACCGAGGTTTTTCCTTTTTGTACGGACCTTCCGTGGCTTTCGGCCTGGGGAAAGCCGCTATTGATCGGTCCCGGTTCGGTCAGCCTGGCCCATACGGAGCGGGAAGCGATTCCCAAAAAAGAGATTCTCCGAGCCGTCGATCTCTATTCGGATATCGTTCGGCGCTTGAACGGGAAAAATGGAGAGAACCGGTAAGGGAAAGAAAATGAAGAAAGTAGAAGTCGGAATCCTGGGCGCCACCGGCATGGTGGGCCAACGGTTCGTCAGCCTGATGGAAGACCACCCGTGGTTCAAGATCACCTGGCTTGCCGCCTCGGAGCGCTCCTCGGGCAAGAAGTATGTCGACGCCTGCTCCTGGCGGCTGCGCGAGCCCATGCCGGAGCGGGTCGCCAACCTCTCTGTCAACGAGTGCCGCCCCTCGGGCGCTCCGCAACTGATCTTTGCCTCGCTCGACTCCAGGGTCGCCGGTGAAGCGGAAACCGAATTCGCGAGCGCCGGGCACGTCGTGGTCTCGAACTCCGGCAATCATCGCATGAGCCCCGACGTTCCGCTGGTCATCCCGGAGGTCAACCCGGATCATCTTTCCCTGATTCGCACCCAGAGGCAGCGGCGCGGCTGGAAAGGCGCGATCGTCACCAACCCTAACTGCACGACGATTTTCCTCGCCATGTCGCTCGCCCCGCTGGATAAGAAATTCGGCCTGGAAAAAGTATTGATGACGAGCATGCAGGCCGTCTCGGGCGCAGGCTACCCGGGCATACCGACGCTCGACATCCTGGGCAACGTCATCCCCTACATTGCAAAGGAAGAGGAAAAGGTGGAGGCCGAGACAAAGAAGCTTCTCGCCCAGATCAATAACGGTCAGATCAAGGAAGGCAATTGGGCCATCAGCGCTCAATGCAACCGCGTGCTGGTGGAGGACGGCCATACCGAAACGGTCTCGGTGGCGCTCAAAACACAGCCCACACGGCATGACCTCATTGCCGTATGGCGCGACTATCGCTCGGTTCCGCAGGAACGGGAGCTTCCGAGCGCTCCTCAACACGCAATCGTCGTTCGCGAGGAGATGGACCGCCCGCAACCGAAGTTCGACCTCTATACCGAGGGCGGCATGGCCACCGTCATCGGACGGGTGCGTCCCTGTCCGGTTCTCGATTTCAAGTATATCGCCCTGGGGCACAATACGATTCGCGGCGCAGCCGGAGCCGCCATTCTCAACGCTGAACTGATGCGCTCCGAAGGTTATCTCGATTAGCAGGTTATCTTGATGAAAGGTCATCGGGACGAAGCAAAAGTCCAATGAGCACTACCAGGACCCCGACCGAGACACAAACCGTCAACCTGGCGATTCTGGGCTACGGCAAGATGGGCCGGATGATCGCCCAGCTTTCAGAACAGCGCGGCTGCCGCGTGCGCCTGGCGATGGATATCGATGTGAACGAGGGCGGAAGCGGCATCACACCCGAGAATTTCCGCGAAGTCGACGTCTGCATCGATTTCACCACCCCCGAGGCCGCCGTGACGAATATCGAGCGCGTGGCCGCGGTCGGCTGCAACCTGGTGGTCGGCACCACCGGCTGGCAGTCGGAGCTCCCCCGCGTGCGGAAGATCATCGAGAAAGCCGGCGTCGGCATGGTCCATGCCGCGAACTTCTCCATCGGCATGCAGCTTTTCTATCGCCTGACGCGCCTTGCGGCGGAGGTTTTCTCCCAGTTCCCCCAGTACGACCCGTTCCTCACCGAGCGGCATCACCAGTTCAAGAAGGACGCCCCGTCCGGCACAGCGATCGCTCTTGGTAAAATGGTCGGCGAACAATACACGGGGCGGGAGTTTTCGATCCCCGCCGTTCGGGCCGGATTTTTCCCCGGCGCCCATGAAGTGGGCTTCGACAGCGAGGCCGACACCATCGAGCTTCGCCACACCGCCCGCAGCCGCCAGGGTTTCGCCGAGGGCGCGCTTTATGCCGCCCGCTGGGTCGCCGGCAAAAAAGGTCTGTTCGAGTTTTCTGAAATTCTTCCCGGCAAGGAGAATCACCATGTGGGATCTTCGTGATCTGCGCGGTTGCGGAACCGCGCTGGTAACTCCCTTTCGCTCCAAGGGCGAGGTGGATGAAGCCGCCCTGCGGAGACTCGTAACCTATCAACTTCAGGAGGGAATCGACTTCCTCGTGCCCTGCGGGACGACGGGGGAATCACCCACGCTGGGGCACGAGGAATACCTGCGCGTCATCTCGCTTGTCGTCAAGGAAGCCAAGGGGAAAGTTCCCGTCGTTGCGGGCGCGGGCGGAAACTGCACGCGCAAGGTCATCGACCTGATTCAGGCCCTTCAGCCGCTCGACGTGGACGGCATCCTCTCCGTCTCTCCCTACTACAACAAGCCGACGCAGGAGGGTCTCTACCAGCACTACTGCGCCATCGCCGCCTCGACCGACCTGCCGATCATTCTCTATAACGTTCCGAGCCGCACCTCGTCGAACATCGCGCCCCAGACCGTGGCGCGCCTCTCGCGGATTCCGAATATCGTCGGCGTCAAGGAAGCCTCAGGCAATCTTGTGCAGGTGAGCGAAATCGTCCGCACCGCCGAGCCCGGCTTCCGAGTGATTTCGGGTGACGATGCGCTGACGCTGCCCATGATCGGCGTGGGCGGCGTGGGCGTAATCTCGGTCGCTGCCAACGAGGCTCCGGGACCGATGAGCAAGCTCGTCCGCCTGGCGCTCGAAAACCATTGGGAAGAAGCGCGCAAGCTGAACGCGCACCTGCTGCCCCTGATGCAGGCGAACTTCATTGAAACCAGCCCGATTCCCGTCAAGGCGGCGCTGGCCATGATGGGGCTGATCAAAGAGGTCTATCGCCTGCCGCTCGTGCCCATGAGCGCGGAAAATCGGGCCAGGCTCGAAAAGGTTCTCTACGACGTGACGCTCCTCAAGCGGGAAAAAACGCCCGCCTTGCTCCATCCTAAGTAGCATTGGTGTCATCGTCCTGCCCGATCAGATCGCCGTTTCTCGTGCGTTCGAGGCG
>JAPUME010000037.1 GCA_027294185.1 Acidobacteriota bacterium
GAAGAGGGCTATAAAATCGTTATGAGACGTGCCTATATAGATTGTTCTTCGGGAATCAGCGGCGACATGATGCTCGGCGCGTTGCTTGACGCCGGAGTTGCATCCGATAAACTCTTTGCCGAGCTCAAGAAGATCAAGATCGGCTACTACGAATTTCGCCGCACACGCGCCATGCGCTCGGGCGTTGCAGCAACCCGAGTGGAGATCAAGGTCCCGGAGAAGCAGCCGCATCGTTCGATGGGTGATATTAGAGATCTGATCGAATCAAGCAAACTGGACGCCGCCGTGAAGAAGCGTGCCCTGGGAGTGTTTTCGCTTCTGGCTGAAGCGGAGGGAAAAATTCACAACAAGCCTGCCGACAAGGTTCACTTTCATGAAGTGGGCGCAGTGGATTCCATCCTCGACATCCTGGGCTGTTCGATCGGGGTCGAATGGCTGGGGTTGACGGAAATCGCCGCCTCCGCGGTGAATGTGGGTGGTGGGCAGGTCGAGACGCAACATGGTCTCTATCCGGTTCCGGCTCCGGCGACGGCGGAGTTACTAAAAGATATTCCCAGCTACTCCTCCGGTGTTGAGGCGGAGCTGGCTACGCCCACCGGCGCGGCGATGCTCAAAAGCTGGGTGAAAGAGTTCGGCGGCATGCCTGCCATGAAAGTCGAGAAGATCGGTTATGGCGCAGGCGCACGGGATATTCCGAAGCAGCCGAACGTGGTTCGCCTGATGGTGGGTGAAGCGGTCGAGGTGGAGCAGGGAACCGTGGCGCCGCCGGGGGATGAGATTGTTTCCGTTATCGAGGCGAATATTGATGACATGAGCCCGCAGCTCTACGGCTTCTTCGTCGAGAAGGCGATCGAGGCGGGCGCATTGGATGTTTCCTGCGCCTCGGTACAGATGAAAAAGAACCGGCCCGGTTTGATGGTGACCGTACTTTGCCGTCCGGAGGAGAGCGATGGGCTGGCCCAGGTTCTCTTCGACCAGACGACGACCATCGGCTTGCGAATCTACGAGGCGCGAAGAAAAGTTCTGGAGCGGGAAGAGGTCAACGTGGACACCTCCTACGGTACGGTCCGGGTAAAGGTGGCGCGGCGTGACGGCCGCGTGATCAATTTCACGCCCGAGTACGAAGACTGCCGGCGGCTGGCCGAAGAAAAATCGGTTCCCCTCAAACAGATTCTGCTCGAAGCCAATTTTGCTTTCATGAAGAAGAGTTGACGGCACTTCCCCGAGCGGCTGCAAGAAATGAAAACCTTTTACCTCACCACACCCATTTATTACGTGAACGCCCGCCCGCATTTGGGGCACGCCTACACGACCATCGTCGCTGACGCCATCGCGCGGTATAAACGTCTCGGCGGCCACCGAGTCGCTTTGGTGACGGGCACCGACGAGCATGGGCAGAAGATCGAGCGGGCGGCGCTCGAGGCGGGTGTCGAGCCGCAGAAATTCGTCGATACGATCTCCGCTGAGTTCCGATCCCAGTGGGAGCGGCTCGGACTCGAATACACGCATTTCGAGCGGACCACTTCGGCGCACCATCGCAAGGCGGTCGAAAAAATCTTTCAGGCTGTTCAGGCGAGCGGCCACATCTACAAGGGGCACTACCGCGGTCGCTATTGCTTTCATGATGAAGCTTTTGTTACCGACACCGGAGAGGAAGCGGAGTGCCCGCTCTGCGGCCGACCGACGGAGCTGGTAGAGGAAGAGAACTACTTCTTCCGCCTGTCGGCTTTCGAACAGCCACTCCTCGATTACTACCAGAAACATCCTGCCTTCATTCGTCCCGAGACCCGGCGCAACGAGGTGATCAGTTTTGTAAAAGAAGGGCTCAGGGACCTCTCCATCAGCAGGGAAAAGCTCAAATGGGGCATTCCCATGCCCGGCGTCGAAGGGCAGGTCTTCTATGTCTGGTTTGACGCGCTGACCTCCTACCTGAGCGGCGTCGGCTACGGTCACCCGGGGACGGGGGAGGAAAAGTTTGCCGACTGCTGGCCTGCGGACCTGCACCTGGTCGGAAAAGAGATTCTTCGCTTCCACGCCGTTTACTGGCCCGCGTTCCTGATGGCGGCAAAGCTCCCGCTTCCCAAAGCGATCTTCGCCCACGGCTGGCTGATTTTCGAACAGGACAAGATGAGCAAATCGAAGGGCAATATCGTCAGCGCTGACCCGCTGGTCGATGCCGTGGGCATTGACGGGCTGCGCTATTACCTGATGCGGAATATCGTCTTCGGACAGGATTCGACTTTTTCCTATGCAGGCCTGGTGCAGCGGTTCAACTCGGACCTTGCGAACGACCTCGGTAATCTGGCCAGCCGCACACTGGCGATGATCGGCCGTTATTTCAAGGGAAGCATTCCCGATCCTGGCCCCGAAGCCGTTCAGGAGTCCCGAGAGGCGGCGATCATCGAGGCAGCCGGGAAGACGATCACCGAATTTCAATCGAAGTTCGATAACTTCGAGTTCTCTCGCGGCCTCGAGTTGGTCTGGCGATTCATCAGCAACCTCAACAAATATCTTGTGGAAACCGAACCGTGGGTCCTCGCGGGCAAGGAGGATGAGGCGAGCAAGGCGCGGCTGGCCACGGTCCTCTATACCTCCGCGGAGGCGTTGCGGATTACCGCCGTACTCCTCTATCCGATCATTCCCACGGCCATGCAGAAGTTGTGGGCGCAGTTGGGATTTCCTGAACCGTTGGAAAATATGCGATATGCAAACCTGGCCTGGGGGCAGCTTCCCCTGGCGCAGAAGACGGGTCAGGCGGAAGTGATATTTCCGCGGTTGGATAAAGAGAAGACCATTGCACGATTATCCGCCGGTACGGCCATCGGTAAGGCCGTCGGTACGGCCGCCGGTAAGGCCACCGATACGGCCACCCGTACGGCTGCCGAACCTGCTTCCAAACCTCAGAAAGGAATTTCTATGCCACCTGATGCCACTGATTTCATTACCATCGACGACTTTTCCAAGGTTGACCTCCGTGCGGGCGAAATTAAGAGCGCCGAGCGCATCGAGGGTGCGACCCGGCTACTCAAGCTCACCGTCGATATCGGCGCCGAGGTTCGCCAGGTTCTGGCCGGGATCGCCGAGCACTACCAGCCGGAGGATCTGGTCGGCATGAAGGTGGTGGTAGTGGCCAATCTGAAGCCGCGCAAGATGCGCGGTTTGGAGTCGCAGGGGATGGTGGTGGCCGCATCGGTCGGCGAGGAAGGTAAGCCGGTTCTGGTCACCTTCAATCAAGACGTCCCGAACGGCTCGAAATTGAGTTAAGGTCGCCCGTGTTTACCGATTCCCACGCCCATCTGGAATTCCCCCAATTTGAAAACGAGCGGGAAGATGTCATCGAGCGCGCCTGGGAGGCAGGCGTTCGACATCTGCTGGCCATCGGAAGCGGCACGGGCCCGCATGATCTGGAAGCGGCGTTTCCCTTCGCCGAGAAATACGACTGGATATATGCCACCGTGGGGATTCATCCCCACGAAGCGGCGCTGGCGGAAGAGAAACATTTCACAAGTCTCGCCGAACTCTGCCGGGCTGAGAAAGTGTTAGCCATAGGAGAAATCGGCCTCGATTACCACTACGACCACTCGCCGAAGCCGGTCCAAAAAGATGTGTTGCTCCGGCAGTTGGAGCTTGCTTCCAGGACCGACCTGCCGGTCATCTTTCATTGCCGCGAGGCCTGGGGTGATCTCCGCGAGGTCGTCCTCGACCAGTGGCGGGGGAATGAGCGGGGAGGCATCCTGCACTGCTTTACCGGAACACGGGAGGATGCCTACGCCTTTCTGGATCGCGGCTTTTACATCTCTTTTGCCGGCAATGTCACCTTCAAAAAGAGTGACGACCTGCGCGAGGTGGCACGCGAGGTGCCGCTCGACCGGATACTGATCGAAACCGACAGCCCCTACCTTGCCCCCGTGCCTTACCGCGGCAAGCGCAACGAACCGGCCTACGTGCGGGAAGTGGCGCGCGTGGTAGGCGAAGTAAGGGGCTTGTCGGCGGAAGAGATCGGAGTTAAGACCACGGAGAATTTCTTCCGATTGTTCCGGCTCTCAGGAGACCCTCGC
>JAPUME010000038.1 GCA_027294185.1 Acidobacteriota bacterium
TCCCCCACGGCAACCGCCACCGAAGCGCCCGGAACATGATCCCGCGCCATCTGGGCCGAGACGGCCGCCTCGATCTTTTCGATGGTCTCCGCCGGAAGCTCGGCTCGCGTCTGGGCTTCCAGAGGTGCAGCGGCCAGCGCAAAGACAAGCAGCCATTTCAGCGAATCGTTCAATCGGTTCGATCGCTCCATTCGGTTCAAGCGAATCATTCTTATATCTCCTCTGGTTTTCCGGAGCGCGCTAAGTGCCCGCCGGCAGAGATTTCGCGGCCTGATTTCGGCGAGGTCAGCGTCTGCGTGTCGAGGTTGACAGAAGCGCAGGTTTCAGCGTCCAGGCTTGCAGCTTTCCGAGCGCCATCAAGTTGGGGGCGGAGAAGTTTTCCGGAAAAATTACCCAACCCCAAAGGCGCGGGTCGTTATCTGCAACATACTGTTCGGTGGTCAGGGTGGCGGGGGCGATTTGGACCACGTCCGGCACCTCGCTGCCGTCGAGCAGCAACCGGGCCATCTCCGCCGCCGCCGCCAGGTAGGATTCCGGCGGGCAGGGCGTGCTGCCGAACCAGATCACCGAGGGAATCTTGTTCGACTTCCTCAGCGTGGCCTCAACTTCCAGAACCGTGCGGAAGAACTGGCCCCAGGGAATCTCCTGAGGACCGCTCAGGCGGGCAGCCGAACTTGAGGGACCGAAAGGAGTTCCCGACAGGGTGATCGCGGCGTTGCTCCGCTCGGAAATCTGCTGCGCCAGGTAAAAGGTCAACAGGGAAAACACCTCGCTCGGCGCCAGGGTGTAGTTGGGATAAATCTGGAAGGTAATGTCGGAGTCGACCTGCTCGGCAATATCGGCCAGTTCCCGCCGGCTGTAAACGCGCCTCTGGGCGGTGTCCCGATAGAGCTGGGCCGCATCGGAGGCGGTGATGAACTTTACGCGCGGGAACCTCATCATGTAGTCCACCAACTGCTCAAAGTGGCGGAAGGAAGCCTCCGAATCTTCCGGCGACAACAGGGGAGGCAATTTCCAATCAGCGGGTGGGGGATTGGCGCCCTTCGCGAAGTTCGTCTTGTCCCAGAACTCTTTATGCACGAACTCGCAGGGGTGGTAATAGATGGAAATAATTCCCCCACCTTCCGCCATCCGCCGCTCATAGAGGGAGGAAAATTTGTTCTTCCCCTCCTGAAGGTTTGAGAAATCTTCATTGGGCCGGATCGAACCCGCCATCTCCGACTCCAGAATATTCAGGATTCCGCCAAAATAGAAGGGCTTGCCGTTCAAGCGAACATGGGACATCGCATCCAGGTATACGGGCGACCCCCATTTCCGCAGCCCGCCGTAGATCTGGGGCGCCCACGACGAGCCGGGCTGGCCGAAAGCCGTCGGGAGTGCGCCGAACATCTTTCGCAGGAGCTCCACCCCGGGCCGCTCACGCCGGTCGAATTCCGCCACGCCTTCTTCCCAGCCCAACGGCTCCAGATACTCGGCGAGCGTGGGATGCTGGGAGTGGAAGTTCGTGTGGTAGCCAATCTCGTGGTGCGAAAGCGCGGCGATTACGTCGGTGCGGTTGCTCCGTTCATAGGACCGCGCCACCTCGCCCACCAATTTGAATGTCGCCCGGATATCCCTCTGCCTCAGCAATACGGCAATCCGCTTGGCGGCCTCGGCGCTTTGCGGCAGGATATAGTCTTCCGTGTCGAACCAGAGAGCCACATAAACGGTCGGACCCGGCCGTTGAGCCCGCAGGCTCACACTCCCGCAGAGCAACGCGACCGCCGAAATCCCGCCAAGCATCCAGAGAAATTTCTTCCCCATCAAGCCGCTCCCTTCGATTCAAATCAGCATGGTTTTGATCCTCAGACATACTATCACTAGAACCCATTGCGCTCACGCCAAAGCCGCCGTTGCCTTTTGAGAAGGCACGCGCCGCAATCAGCATCCCGTTGACGCCGTGATAGAATCCCTCCGCATGACAACCGAAACTCCACTCACCCCGCTCGCTGAAACTCCCCGGGAGACCCGCGAGCCCTTCCGAATTCGCTACCTGCGGCTGGTGAAGTCCAACCCCAATTTCCGCCGCCTCTGGTCAGCCCAGTTGATCAGCGGAATCGGCGACTGGTTTTACACCCTGGCCCTATACGATCTCCTCTACCAGCTTACCGGTTCCGGAAAGGTGCTCGGGTGGGCCATCATTCTCCAATCCCTGCCGTGGTTCTTCATGACACCCGTGGCGGGACTGATCACGGACCGCTTTTCGCGGCGGGGGGTCATGATCGTGGCCGACCTGGCCCGGGCGGGAATCGTTCTGGGGTTGCTGCTGGTTGAGACGCGCGATGACCTTTGGCTGGTTTACGTGCTACTCGGACTGGAAGTGAGCTTCGCGTCACTGTTCGAGCCGGCGCGGAACGCACTGCTGCCCGATCTGGTGGGGAAAAAAGATCTCCTGCCGGCCAATGCCGTCGCTTCCGCTACCTGGTCGTTGACTCTTGCGGTAGGCATGGCCCTGGGAGGCCTGGTTGCGGCCACCTTCGGCCGCCAGGTGACGTTTCTGGTCAATTCGGGGTCCTTCCTACTCTCGGCAGTCTTGATCCGTCGCATCCTGGTTGCAGAGTCACATATTGCGCCGGCCAATACCGTGTCGCGGCACACACCCGACGCCGGGAAGAGTCCAGGTGGGGAGCGATATCCCAAGACGCCCCCGTCCCCTTCACTCCACGAAGGACTTCGGTACCTTCGGTCTCATTCCCAGGTGTTCGCTACCCTTCTGGCCAAGACCGGCCTGGGTGTCGCCGGTGGCATGCTTCTGGTGCTGGTGCTCTTCGGACAGGAGGTCTTCCCGCTGGGGAATTCCGGCTTGCTCGGAACCAGTCTCCTGTTTGCCGCCCGGGGAATCGGCACCCTGATCGGTCCGCTGGTCGGGGAAAGCGTCGTGCGCGGACGTCCCTGGATGATGCGTCGCACGATCGCCGCCGGATTCTTCCTTACAGCTTTCGGCTACGGGGCCCTGAGCTACGCTCCCAACCTTCCCGTCGCGGCCCTGATCCTTATGCTCGGTCACATGGGAAGCAGCAACGTTTGGGTCATGTCGACCGCCTTGTTACAAATCTCGGTCCCCACGAATCTGCGCGGCCGTGTCTTTTCGCTCGACATGGGTCTGCACACACTGGTTTCTTCCATCTCCAATTTCCTTCTGGGAAAGGGGCGCGACGATTGGGGACTCTACCCCCGCATGATGGCGGGGACTCTGGGGATTATGCTTCTTCTTCCTGCAATCCTGTGGACCCTGCGTCTGCTTGTCGTCGGGAAAGATTTGAACGAGGAAGAATGAGCGGGGGTAGTACCCGTTCCGGCCCGGCAGGCCCGGAAGGAGCTCACGCCCTTTGCGGGTCAGGATTCGGGCGATTCGCTGTCCCGACTTCCCATCGCCAAAGGGATTCGGCTACCGGGCCGACCGCCGAAGCATTCGCTCCGCCGCCCGTGTGACCGCCTCGGGGTTCATGCCCGCCAACAGATTGGCGCGGACCCGGACCGTCTCCGGCCTCTCCGTGCTGTCGCGCAGCGTAACGCAGGGGACCCGAAGAATACAGGCCTCCTCCTGCACGCCGCCGCTGTCGGTAAAGGCCATTCGGCACTCCGAGAGCAGCCGAGTGAAGTCCAGGTAGCCGACCGGCTCCACCAGACGCAAGCCCTCAATCTTTTCCAACGTCTTGAGTTGGCCGAAAAACGACAGGCGGTGCCGCGTGCGCGGGTGAACAACAAAGATCATGGGAACATGGAAGCGTCGGCTTAATCGTTCGAAAACCCGGCGGAGCCGCTTGATGGTCTCCAGATTGTCCACGTTCTCTTCTCGGTGGACGGTGAAAAGAAAGTAGTCCTTCTTTGAGTGCAGCCCGAGGCGCTTGAGGATTCCCCGGCGGGCGGCCCGCCTCCGGTTTTCCAATACCGCATCCACTACCGTGTTTCCGACGACCGAAATCGCGCCCTGCACTCCCTCCCGGCGCAGATGGCGGCTCGCGCCTTCAGTGGGAGAAAACATCAAATCCGAGATGTGGTCCACAATCACCCGGTTGTGTTCCTCAGGCATTCGCCAATCGCCGCTTCGCAAGCCCGCCTCAACG
>JAPUME010000039.1 GCA_027294185.1 Acidobacteriota bacterium
GAAGCCGACCTGGAGCGAAAGATCAAGCGCGAAACCCGGCCCGTCCGCAAAGCTCAACTTCAAATCCATCTGGCCCGCGTGCGACTGGACAAATCCTTAGAGGCCTACGCGGCCTTTGAGACCGAGCGTGGCGCGGAACTGCTCAAGACCTACGATAAAGCCATCCAGGGTGCAGACGACACCCTTCGGAAGTCAGGCCGTAAACCCACCCAACAGCCTCGAGGCTTTAAGGACCTGGAGATCGCGATCCGCCGGGATATTCGCGTCCTCGAAGATCTGAAGCGAAGAGTGCCGTTTGCCGACCGCGGTGAGGTGCAAACGATCATCGACCGCGTGGACCAGGTACGGGAGCAGGTTTTGGAGGCGATGTTCGCCTCATCCGAGGCCAGCCTCCGACGGGCCCCTTTGCCGGGTGAGGCAATCAAGCTAGGTGCCTCCTGGGCTGAGGCCACGGCGCACCCTCAGACCGATGCGGCTGACTTGAGTCCCGGAGAGGAGGATCAGCTTCGAGCGGCCCAGGATCCGGGCGCGCGCATCGCTGTCTATTTGGAGCTCGGTGCCACCCGCATCGACAAATTCGAAGAGTTTCGTCCCCCGTCCGGCCTCGCACCCTCCGAACAAGGTCCTTACCTGAATTCTCTCCTCAACACCTACATCGCCTGCATCGACGAGTTGAAGGAATGGATGGAATATCAGTATGACAGGGACGGGGACATGCGAAAGGGGCTCCGGGTACTGCTGAAACAAGGCCCCCTGCACCTGGAGCGGCTCCGACGGGCCCGGCGGGTTCAGAACCAACTCACCCCCTATTACGAACAGACTCTCGAATATGCCATCGAAAACATGGAAGATACTCTCGACGGCGGCGCGCTCGCCTTCGGCGAACAGGAGAAGAATTCCAGAGAACGGCAAAAGGCCGAAGAGGAAGAAAAAAAGCAAGCCAAGCGGAATAAGAAAAAGGGCCGCAAGTAACCTCACGGCTTCCCTTCACTCGATGTTGCCTCCTTCACATTCCCCGCAACCCGGGATTCCATCCAAAACCGCTTCCGCCGGATCTCAAGCGGGCCGAGCCGAACTTTTCCGGAAAGTGTTTAAGCTTGTGCGGCCGGGGGCTCCTGTGCCCAGCTTTCAGGTGGACTTCTATCCCTTCACCGGAGTCCGGCACATCATTCACCTGAACGACAATGGGGTTCAGGTCCGGTTGTCGGATATTCTCAAGGGTGCGCCACCGCTGGTTTTTGAGGCCCTGGCGGAGATACTGATCTGCCGCGTTTATGGCCACGCGAGCTCCCGGGAGGCTCAGGATTATTACCGGGTCTTCATGTCCAGCCCGCGGATCGAGCGGCGAGCCGAACGGATGCGACGCGAGCGGGGAACAAAGAAAATGGTCTCCCCACGCGGCGAGGCCCACGATCTGCAAACGATGTTTCGCCACCTCAACCGACGTTACTTCTCCGGCCGCCTGCGGGGGGTGAAGATCGGCTGGAGCCTGCGGCGTTCTCGAAGCGTGCTGGGACACTTCGACCCCGCGCACCGCGTGATCATCATCAACCGCAAACTCGACCACGCGCAGGTCCCTCCCTTCGCCCTGGAATTCCTCATCTATCACGAGATGCTCCACCTGAAGTTTCCTCCCCTCCGCCGTTCCGGCCGCCGCGTCTTCCATTCCTGTGAATTCCGAGAGGCCGAGACGAAATTCCCCTGCTTCACCGAGGCCAGAAAAAAACTCCGCTTCCTCTGCTGAACTCGACCCATTTCTACAGGAGGCGGCGGTGGGGGCCCCTTAAGTTTGACTTTTCTCCCCCCCTCGGCTAGCCTGAATTATCAGGGTTTTGGAGGCCGCCCGCGCCCAACCCCAGGCAACGCCCTGCCGGAGTGTGCGCGACTCGGCCCAGCAGAAACGCCATGCGACGCATCTATCTGGACAACAATGCGACCACGCCTCTGGCCCCGGAAGTCTTCGAGGCCATGAAGCCTTACCTCGCCTCGGACTACGGCAATGCTTCTTCCATCCACTGGTTCGGTCAGAATGTGAAGGCAGCCGTAGAGACCGCCCGGGAGCAGGTGGCGCGACTGCTCGGCGCACGGGCCCGCGAGATCGTCCTCACCTCGGGCGGAACCGAGGCCGACAACCTGGCGATTTTCGGAATCCTGGGCGCAGCTCGACAAAAAGAGAAGCACATCATCACCTCCTCGATCGAACATCATGCCGTGATGAACGCCGGCAAGGCCCTCGAGCAGCAGGGGGTGGAGGTGACCTACCTGCGCGTAGGCTCAGAGGGCATCGTGGACCCGGACGATGTAGGGCGCGCCATTCGGCCGGAAACCGTTCTGATCTCTATCATGCACGCCAACAACGAGATCGGAACCATCCAACCGGTTCCCGAGATCGCGCGTATCGCCGCCGAGCATGACATCTATTTCCATACCGACGCCGTGCAGTCGGCAGGGAAAATCCCGCTGAACGTAGAGGAGCTGGGCGTGGACCTGCTCTCGCTTTCCGCGCACAAGATTCACGGACCGCAGGGCGTCGGCGCCCTTTACGTCCGCAGAGGAACGCCGCTGCGACCGTTGCTCTACGGCGGGCATCATGAGCGCGACCGGCGCGCGGGCACGGAAAACGTTGCAGGCGCCGTGGGCTTCGGTAAAGCGGCGGAGATGGCGGCAAATCCGGCGGCGGGAGAGATCGAAGGCGTGGCGCGGCTCCGCGACCAGTTGGAATCCGGCATTCTCGCGAACGTGCCGCAGGTGCGAATCAACGGCGACCCGCAGCGGCGTCTTCCCTCGACCAGCAACCTGGAATTCAGCTACGTGGAAGGCGAAGGGTTTGTGATCGCAATGGATTTGAAGGGTGTGGCCTGTTCGACCGGCGCTGCCTGCTCTTCGGGGTCGCTCGAACCGTCTCACGTCATGTCGGCCATACGGAAAACAGCCGACCAGGCGCGGTCAAGCATCCGCTTCAGCCTCAGCCGGTTCAATACCATGGAAGATATCCAGCACACTCTCGAAATTCTGCCCGGCGTGGTCGAACACCTACGCTCCCTCTCCCCGCGCTACAAGAAACCGGTGGCAGTCTGAACCGGACCTGTGCAACTCTCTGACGGTTCGAGAGCCGGAGCACCACCTCCGTTTCGAGGCCGTGAACCGTGGGCTAACTCAGACTTTTGGTATAGGATCACTGATCGACAATGGCAACCCAGAAGAACACAATTTCAACTCCGCCAACTCTGGCCGTGGCCATGAGCGGCGGGGTCGACAGCTCCACGGCGGCTGCCCTGCTCGCCGAGGAGCAGCCGGTCGTCGGTCTTACCATGCAGCTTTGGAATCAGCGCCGCCTGCCCGCGGTTGCTCCTCCCGATGAGGTTAGGAGCGGCCGCTGCTGCTCTCTCGACGACGTTTACGACGCGCGGCGCGTGGCGGAATTTTTGGGGATTCCCTACTACGTCGTGAACTTCGAGCAAAACTTCGAGCAACAGGTGGTGCGCCCCTTCGTCGAACGCTACCTGGCCGGGGAAACCCCGATTCCGTGCAGTCTCTGCAACAACCACATCAAGTTTGATCAACTGATCCGCACCGCCCGTAGCATCGGCGCCGAGCGTGTCGCCACGGGCCACTACGCCCGAATCCTCTACGACTCTGCAACCCACAGATACCGCCTGTTGAAGGCGGTCGATGAATCCAAGGACCAGTCCTACTTTCTTTTCGGCCTTACACAGGAGCAACTCTCCCGAAGTCTTTTTCCACTGGGCGATATGACCAAGGCGCAGGTCCGGGCCCTGGCTCGGGCCCAGCACTTGCCTGTGGCCGAGAAATCAGAGAGCCAGGAGATCTGCTTCGTTCCCACCGGGGATTATGCCGGCTTTATCGATGCCTATCTCAGCGAGCAGAAACAGAAGAGCGCCAGCGAAGGCCCGCTTGTGTCGCGCGAGGGAAAATTGCTGGGCCGGCACCGGGGAATCCATCACTTCACCCTGGGGCAGCGGAAGGGTCTCGGTGTCGCCGTCGGCCAGCCGCTCTACGTTATTCAGGTGGACGCTCGAAAGAACCAGGTCATGGTAGGAGATGATAAAGATCTCTATCGGCGGCGCCTGCTCGCACGCGACCTCAACTGGATCGCCCCGCCGAAATCAGGCGACTGGTTTGAAGTTTCCGCGAAGATTCGCAGCACCCATCCTCCCGCTTCCGCACGGGTGCGGCTCGGGGCTGAGGCTGCCGCGCAGGTCGAGTTTGCAGAGCCCCAGCGAGCCATTACGCCCGGCCAGGCTGTTGTGTTCTACGACGGGGAAGAAATGCTCGGTGGAGGCTGGGTTTCAGAAGTGCTTCCCGACTAATTCTGCTTTCGTCCCCACTCACGCAGAAGACGCGCCGTCGAAGGCGCGCGACGCCTTAATGCTGCGCGGCGCGAGAGCTCACGCTCTAAAACCTCCAGGTCCTCCACACGGTCCACGTCGGGCCAGTCTTCCAAAACTGCACAGGAAAGCCCGCAGTCCACAATGTTTCGAAGCATATCCCGGAACGCGAAACGTGTCCCCCAGCGGATGCCCTGAAATAGGCGGGATTCCATCGAGGTCAAGCCGATCAGGTAAAAACCACCATCGGGACAGGGCCCGAGAACCGCGTCACAAATGCGCAGTTCGTGGAAGGCCTGGCGAATGGTGCGTCCCGGCAAGGTGGGGGAATCGACACCCAGGATGAGCGCACACGAATGCCGCCGCAACAAGGCCCGAAAGGCTTGAGGGAGCCGCCTCCCGAGGTCAGCCCCGCGTTGTGGCTCAACTCTTACCCGTCGTCCCACACCTAAAGCTAGGCAGAACTCGCGTCTCTCCCGACCCGATCCGTCAAGAAAGAGATACCGAGCCACGGGGCTGCGAAGCTTCCGCACCCTGGCTAGAGCATCTTTGACGAAGGAAAGGTGGAGCGCCTGAGCCCTGGCGTCGCCGATTGTGCGTGCCAACCGAGTCTTTACCCCGTGGGGACGGGGAACTTTAGCGAAGAGTGCAACTGCGGGTTGACCGGCCAACGGAGGGAAAGCCTGCCCTTTAAGCGGATTTCAGAAAACGCCGTCGCGCTTCTTATGCAAACACAAAGCTGCCCTTGCGCTTTTTGCACCAACAGCATTGACGGTTAAATGACGATTAAATGAATAACTGCTCTTCGCCGGCAGGTTCGGCGGGCCGCGAAGGTGTGCGCCGGGAAAAGAGGAATTCCAGGCCGGAACGAACACCTCGAATCACCGCCGATGCTTCCTGGATGGGAGCCAGAATATTCTTTTGCACTACACTCGTGGTCTGCTCGACCTTCTCCACCGTGTCCTGAATCAGGTGGTCAAATCGAAGCGCCTGCAGACGTGCTCGGTCGGCGACCTCGCCGACAATCTCATCAATTCGTCCCGCCCGGTCGCGAGTGAGCTGCATCACATCCGTCAGGTTGGCGCCGATTGTGTCGAATGTTGCGCGCGAATTCTCGAGGATTTCCTTCAGGCTGTCGGCCACCGGATCGACCTTACTTTTGAAATCAACCCGCGCATCCTGAACCTCTCGCGATAACCGCCCCACCGACAAGTAGATTCCCAGCAACATCGCCGCCTGAGCCACAACCGCCAGCCCGATTACAACGATGAATACCTTTAGAAGCGTATCAATATCCATACGACCATCTCCCATTCGCAATGAACACTTGGCAGAGCCCTCCTAGTGAGCCTTGGACTTTTCGCTTCGATAAGCGCCCTTGCCGGCTTCCAATGCGGCAGAGAGTTGCTCCTTCTGTTTTGCTACCACATCCCTACCTTTGTCCAGATAACTCTCCGCATCCTTGCGAAGTTCCCTTGACTTCTGCCGTGCAAAGTCTCGACCTTCATCCGCCTTCTTCGCGATAAGTTCTCGAGTCTCGCTCCCGGCCTTTGGCGCCATCAGAAGGGCCACAATCGCCCCTATGCCCAGTCCGGCGAGAAAAAAACTGAAGTTCGAACCACCATGGTCACTCATATCTTCACCTCCACGAACTAATCTTACTCTCATTGGGATGCTACTCTTAACAATGCTCGAATTCAAGCAAAACAAAAGGCTGAATAGGGGACTGATAATCTTAGTCCGGCCGGACGGACTTACTTATTTCCCGCCTGCAGGTACGCGTGAATTTGCCGGGCCCTATTGAGAGGCACTGCTCGTGCCAACTCTTCCACATTCAATGTTCGGAGCGCTTTGACGCTGCCGAATCGCCTAAGCAGCAACTGGGCAGTTTTTTCTCCGACACCGCGGATACCCAGCAATTCAGTACTGAAACGGCTTTTCGAGCGTCGGAGGCGGTGAAAGCTTACGGCGAAGCGGTGTGTCTCATCTCGAATCTGTTGCACAAGGTGCAGCAGAGGCGAGTGAGGCTCCAGCCGAATGGGTTCCGCCTCACGACCTTGTACGTAGATGATCTCCTCCTTCTTGGCGATGCTCGCAAGCGGCTGGTTGATGATCTCCATCTCCTCCAGGCCGGAGGCAGCGGCATGGAGTTGTCCCAGGCCGCCGTCGATCAGCACCAGGTCGGGCATCGCTTTCTTCTCACGCTGCAGGCGCCGGTAGCGCCGCCCCACGACTTCGCGGATGCTGGCGAAGTCGTCGTTCTTATCGACTGTCTTAATGATGAACTTCCGATAGTCCGACTTTCTCATTCGCCCCTTTTCCCAAACCACCATAGAGGCCACCGTATCGGTTCCCTGCAAGTGCGATATATCGAAGCACTCGATGCGGTGCGGGGCCTTTTGAAGATCGAGGGCCTCGGCAAGCGCAGCGGCCACCTCACGCGGCGTCGGTTTCAGCACCCGGAACCGGCGTTCGAAGGAGTGCCGGGCGTTGCGGCCCACCAGGTCGAGCAGAGCACGTTTCTGGCCTCTCTGCGGAGTCAGGATTTCTACCTTCCCGCCCCGGCGCTCCGAGAGAATCTCCTCCAACACCCCGCGATCCTCAAAATCGAGCGGAACATGAATACCCTGCGGAATGTACTGCTGGTCGAGGTAGCACTGCTTGATCAGGGAATCGAAAAATTCTCCGGGCTCGATATCCTGCAGATCCTCCCAGAAAAACTCCCTGCGGTCCACTACTCTCCCGCCCCGCATGTGAAACAGGTTCACCGCCGCCAGGGATCCTTCCCGATGGATACCAAAGATATCGATGTCGTAACCCGAGGAGGCGGCCAGCTTCTGCCGTTCTTTCAACTGATCGATGGTAGAAACAAGGTCTCGATATCGAGCCGCCTCTTCGAACCGCTGCCCTCTGGATGCCTCCTGCATTCGCTCCTTGAGACTGTGAATCAAATCCCCGGGGCGCGCTTCGAGCAACAGGCGAACGTCGCGGACCGCCTCCCCATATTTCTCATCGCTCGTAAGCCCGGCGGCGCAGGGGCCCTGGCATCGCTTGATGTAGTATTCAAGACACGGACGTGGATGGATTCGCGTCAGGTCCACCTTGCAGGAGGGCACCAGGAAGCGCCGGTGGATCAGGTCCACAATACGGTGAGCCAGCCGGGCCGGGAAGTAGGGGCCGAAGTAGAGCGAGCCGTCTTTCCTGAGGCGCCGGGTCACATAGACCCTGGGGAACTTCTCTTTTACGGTCAGTTTGATGTAGGGGTAGGTCTTGTCGTCGCGCAATAGAACGTTGTACCGCGGTTGGAATTTTTTGATCAGGTTATTTTCGAGCGCCAGGGCCTCTTTTTCATTGTCGACAAGGATCCATTCGAGGTCCGTCGCCGCGTCCAACAACTGGGCGCGCTTGGTGTCGAAAGGCCCCGATTCCTGGCCATAGGAGCGCAGCCGCGCCCGCAGGTTCTTGGCCTTGCCGATGTAGATGACCCGCCCGCGTGAGGCTTTGAACAAGTAGACCCCCGGTTGAGAGGGAGCTTGCCGGCTTTTTGATTTCACAACTTTGCGCATTTTCGTCCAGCAGGAAGCCAATCTTCAGTCC
>JAPUME010000004.1 GCA_027294185.1 Acidobacteriota bacterium
CCGAGCGACGCTCGAAAAACTGCGGCAAGCGGCCAGGAACTCGAGCGGCATCTCCTATCTTGCCGTGGCGGCCACGCACACTCACTCCGGGCCCGTGATTCTCGAAGAATACCCGCCGGGACAGATGCCCGCCTGGGAATCGGCTGCGATTGAAAAGATCACCCGAGCCATCGATGAGGCGCGCCGCAATGCCGTCGAGGCCCGGCTCGGCAGCGGCACCAGCGTCACCGCCATCGGCCACAATCGCCGCCGGGTGAACTCGAACGGCACGGATATCCCCGAGGGATTAAAATAGCTTCGATAAAGTTGCCTGCACGCCCGCTCGTTCGAACCCATAGGTCATTATGTCCATGAGACAACCTCTCGGGAGAACGTATGCCTGCCGTCCATAACATTCAAGTAGGCGCCGTAGAGGAAAAGACAATTGTGGTTACTCCTGAGGTGACCATTTCTCGTTCCAACGAACGGTTGCCGAGCATTCTATCCACTCCGGCGATGATTCAATTCATGGAAATGACAGCGGGCAAATTGATTCGCCCGCACCTTCCCGACGGTTGGATTAGCGTCGGAGTCCTGGTGAACGTCCGCCACCTGGCCGCCACGCCGGAAGGCGCAAAAGTCCGTATCCAGGCCACCGTAACCGCGGTCGAGGACGAACGAATCACTTTTTCAGTCGAGGCTTTTGACGAAGTTGAAAAAATCGGCGACGGGACCCATACGCAGGCGCTCGTGGAACTGTCCCGCTTTCTGAAGCGCGTGAACAGGAAAACGCTCTAGCACTTCCCTTCTCCTTTCGTCGAAACAACCGGGCGGGCCTTGCAGGCTGCCTACTCGAAAATAATTATGAAAGACAAACACGACCGTGTCATTCTGCAGATCTTCACGCTTGGCTTGATTGCGCTGGTTCTGGCCCTGTTCAATTTCTGGGTGCCGTTCGGGCTTACAGTTTTCGGAATCCTGGTGCTGACCCTGGCATTGGGATTCGGCCCTCCCCGGCGCTCAGGGATGATTCGGCGCTTCTTGATTTTTCTATACCTTGCCTACGTCCTGATTTTCGCGGGCATGGTCTGGTTCGACCGCACGACGGAGGGCTTGCATCTGGTGCTGGGACTCCCGGCGGCGACCGCGTTCCTGATTTACGGCATATGGATTGTGCCCGCCTCCACCGCTCTCCTATACGGTCTTGTATTCCGTTCCTCGGTCCTGCCCGAAGATAAGATCAAACAATTCCTCGCCGACCACGGATCGAAAGGGCGGAAGAGTTGACGACCGTCTCACACTCTCCGGTGATCGTGACCTGTATCGTCGTCTATCTGGCCGCCTGCTTTTTCATCGGCATCTGGGCTCTGCGGCGGACGCATAGCGCGGCGGATTTCTTTGTAGCCGGCAAGAGCCTGGGTCTGATCGTCTTGGCCGCCGCCTTTTTTTCAAACATCATGAGCGGCTTCGGATTCGTCGGCGGGCCGGGTCTGGTTTACGAATCGGGGATGAGCTCCGTCTGGATTGTCGTGGCAGCGCCGATCGGATTTTGCGTGTCCTGGGTCATCCTCGCAAAGCGAATGCGTTTGCTGGCTGAGGCACGCGAAATCCTGACGCTACCCGACGCTGTCGAGGCACGCTACGGTGGGAGTTGGCCTCGATTCCTCATGGCCGTAGCGATCCTACTCGGCGTGATGGGTTACCTGGGAACCCAGGTGATGGCCGTGGGCCTGGTGCTGGGAGCGGTCTTCGGAGTGGACCTGGCAACGGGGCTGCTGATCGGGTTGAGCGTGCTGGCGTTCTATAGTGTCGCCGGCGGCATCATCGCGGGAGTTTATACGGACCTGCTGCAAGGGCTGCTGATGATCGTTTCCGCCGCCCTCGTCTTTTTTTTCATTCTGAAAGCCGGAGGCGGAATGTCTGAGATCAGCGCGAATCTCTGGCGCATGGATCCGGATTTCATAGGGCCCTGGGGCACGCGAGGTAGGTTGACGGTGTTGAGTTGGTACCTGCTGTTTGCCCTGGGTGCCGCGGGCCAACCGCACGCGATCACCAAATTTCTGATGCTGAAGAATATTCGTGACCTGCGATGGGGCGTGCTTCTGGCCGTCTCCTGCTACATGATCCTGACGCCGCTTTGGATCGGCATCGGATCGGTCATGCGCTCCCTCGTGTTCTCGGGAACCCAACAGCCGCTCAGCTCTCCCGATCAGGCAACACCGATTTTCCTGCTGACCTACACCCCGCCCCTGCTGGCCGGCATCGTTTTTGCCGGACTGCTGGCGGCCATCATGTCCACCGCCGACAGCTTCATCAATTTAGGTGCAGCCGCCCTGGTGCGGGACATTCCTACCGCCTGGATAGGAAGACCTCTGCGGCACGAGCTGGCCTGGTCACGAGTCGCGACTCTCGTCGTCCTGGGAGCTTCGGCGCTCTTCGCGCTCTACATGGAAAATCTTCTGGCGCTGCTCGGCACCTTCGGCTGGGGAACCTTCGCGGCTGCGATTGTGCCTTCCATCGCGATTGGATTGAATTGGAAGCGCGCCACCCGTGCGGGGTGCGTCGCATCGATCCTGATCAGCATCGTCCTCAATTTTGCGCTGGAACTTCTGGCCCGACATGAAATCTTCCACCTGCCCTACGGGATGAACGTCGGATGCTTCACGCTTTTGGTCTCTCTGGGAATCTTTATCGGGGTCTCCTGGATGACGACTCGCGACGGTATCCTACCGCTGCCCCCCGACATCGAAGCGGCGATGGACCTCTAATAGGATTCCAAATGAATTACGAGGTCAGCAGGAGAGAGTAAGACGGTGCGATAGAATTCAGTTCACGCCCTCGCGGAAAATGGATAGCGGCCGAGCTCGATGGCGCGGTCGGCGACGCGGCGCTTGAGCGCGATCACATCCACGGGAGTTCGCTTCAGAAACTTCCGCAGTAAGGACAACTGAATGCGCCGCGTGTCCCCTTCGCCGATGCGGGCAAGCGCGCGCCGGCCCTCCGCCTCTACACGGTCAAGACCTTGACAGACTGCGGCCCTCGTTGCATCACACCCAATCTCTTGCCCACCGCCGCTGTTTCCACCCTTGCGTTGAATGTTCTTCAAGGTTCGAAGCAGGCAGCTTTCCATGGCATAAACTTCAATCACCATGTTGGCGAGAGCTCCAATGATCTCCTGTTCTTCAGAGAGCGCTTTCTGGTAACGCTCGACGGCGCTTCCGGCCACTAACAAGACGGCTTTCCTGGCTCCTTCAACCCATCGGGCTTCCACGGCGAGAGGCTGGCCGGAATCTCCCCTTTCCGGCAGCGCGCTTGGGGCCGTCAAAGTTTCCTCCAGGAGATTTTTCGCCGCCGAAATCAAGCCCAACTCACCCTTGAGAGATCTTTTCAAAAGCATATTCACCAACAGGAGGCGGTTAATTTCATCGGTTCCTTCGAAAATCCGGTTGATGCGCGAGTCCCGGTAAGCCTGCTCCACGCGATATTCGGCGGAGTACCCGTACCCCCCGTGAATCTGCACCGCCTGGTCGACGACAAAATCGAGAGTTTCCGCGCCGAAAACTTTCATGATCGAACACTCGACGGCATACTCCTGCATGACTTCGAGTATCTTCGCTGACGGGCCGGGAGAATCTGAGTCCGGGACTTCGCTCAGAGATTCGATCATTCCCATTGTGCGGTAGGCCATGCTACGACCCGCGTAGGCTCGCACAATCATCTCTCCCAACTTTTCCTTGATCAGACCGTAGTCGGCGATCGGCCTTCCGAAGGCCACTCTTTCTTTCGCCCACTTCACGGATTCTTCGATCAGTTCTCTACAGGCTGCGACGCACGAGGCCCCGAGTTTCAGCCTGCCGAAATTCAAGATATTGAAGGCGATCCGATGCCCTTTACCGATCTCCCCCAAAACGTTCGCCGTCGGCACCCGCGCATCCTCTAATACAAGTGGTGCGGTCGAGGAGCCTCGAATCCCCATCTTCTTCTCCTCCGCACCCACCGTCAGGCCCGGCGTGCTGCGCTCCACCAAAAAGGCGGTGAATTTCTCCCCGTCTATTTTGGCAAAGACTGTGAAGAGGTCCGCGAACCCGCCGTTCGTAATCCACATCTTGGTTCCGTTCAGCAGGTAATGGCTGCCGTCGGGACTCAAGGTCGCCTTGGTCCGGGCGTTCATGGCATCGGAAGCGGAGGTGGCCTCGCTCAAGCAATAGGCTCCGACCATCTCCGCCGCCGCCAGCCGGGGCAGATATTGCGTCTTCTGTTCCTCGGTCCCAAAAAAAACGATCGGCAGAGAGCCGATGCCAACCTGAGTACCAAAAGTGGAGGAGAACGACCCCTGCGCGGCCATCTCCTCCGCAATGACCAGGGTACTCATCTTGTCCAGGCCGAGGCCGCCGTAGGCCTCGGGAATTTGCGCCGCCGTCAGCCCCAGCTCGGCTGCCTTTCCCAGCAACTGGCGCGAAAGAGCGTGCTTCTTGGCGGGGTCCTCCAAATCGGAAATTCGAGGGATGACCTCCTTTGACACGAACTCTCGGGCGGTTTGTGCAATGAGTTGATGCTGGTCGGTTAAATCTTCCGGAGTAAAGACT
>JAPUME010000040.1 GCA_027294185.1 Acidobacteriota bacterium
GGGGCCGAGGATCATCTTGCTCACGGGGTGGAAGCCCGCCACATTCACGCGAACTTCACCGCCCCGGACCAGGGCCTGTGTGTTGCCCGTGGAGCCGACCCCCAGAAATCGATTCCGTTGGGCTGAATAGGAGGCATCGGAGATGGCTGCTGAGTTCCCGCTGGGGGTATGCGGGCCCTGGTTTCCGTCGAAAGTAAAGGTGAAGTTACCGCGCAGGTCGGAGAAGACGGCTTGAAGCAACCGTCCGTGGTTCCAGAACTCGACCCGAATCTGCTCGCCAAAGTTGGCCGACTCGGATAGGACCCGTCCGGAAATAATAAGCGTCCGTTTTTCCAGGTCGAAACCCGGCATGCGACCGCTAATCCGCCCCGGGCCGCCGGGTTCGGTAGTAGCTCCGCGGCCCCTCGTTGACGAGGTCCCGACGGCGCTCCCACCGCTGCTACCACTACTACCGCCTCCCTGTTGGCCGGGCAAGGGTAGGCTGAAGGCTGCCAGGAATACCGCTGCAAAAACCAAAATCCCCAAGTGTCGCATTGTTCACCGCCTAGGTATAATCGGGGGTTAGTATGGCCTCAGGGGGAGGCATATTCAAGGGAATTGTGTCGGCCTTCAATGCGTCTTAATCCCTCACGGGGCTTTACGGGAACCCGGGGTAGTGACTAAAATCAGCAGGTAATCATTGTAATCATGGACGAACATCGCCAGGGGGGACGGAAAGAGTTTTTCGTCGACGTCGTTTTGGGAACCGACAAGGCGCACTATGTTGTTCAGAGCAAGAACCTGAGTGAAAGGGGAATTTTCTTGTCCATGCGGCGCGCCCTTCCCGTCGGAACGGTGCTCAAGATTGCCTTTGGGAATCCGCCCCAACTTCCCATGATTCGCGCCTCGGGGATCATCAAGCGGCAGTTTGAAGGGAAAGGAGTGGGCATCGCATTTACCGATATTTCCGCCTCTGACCTGGAGGCGATCCGGGGATTTATCGCGGAGGAAGCGGACTAAGGAAGGGGTTCGCGAATTTACACCGGCGGACGAAGCATGATCGTACTGAAATTCGGGGGAACATCGGTTGCCGACGCGGAGCGCATGCTCTCTGCCGCTGCCCTGGTGCGCGACTGCCGCGAACGGCGGCCCGTAGTGGTGGTCTCGGCCCTGGGCGGAGTCACCGATGCGCTGATCAAGGGGGCTGAGGTCGCACTGCGAGGAGATGAATCGGCGCTTGAGCCTCTATTGGCGCAGTTGCGAGACCGGCACGACCAGATGGGCCGGATTCTGGCAGAACGCGCGGGGGAAGACTGGCAGGCCCTCCGCCGCGATCTGGAGCCGGCGCTCGAAAGGATCTCGGCGATCTACCGCGGCCTTGTGCTGCTACGCGAGCTGAGTCCACGCGTCTCGGACCTGTTGGCCGGGCTGGGAGAAATTCTCTCCTCGCGCCTGATGGTTTACGCCTGCCGGGCCCAGGGCGTTCCCGCGGCCTGGGTGGACCCACGCGAGTGGCTTCTCACCAATGAGGAATTCGGGCGCGCCCAGCCGCTTTGGGAGGAGGTCCGGCAGCTTGTCGGGGCAAACTTCCCCCCCATCGTTCAGAATCATCAGGTTCCGGTCACAGGCGGATTTGTCGGCTCCACACTGAAGGGAACCCCCACCACTCTGGGGAGGGGCGGGAGTGACTTCAGCGCCGCTATCCTCGGCGTCTGCCTGGAGGCCGAGGAGATTCAGATCTGGACCGACGTGGACGGGATGATGACCTCCGACCCTCGCGTGGTTCCCGAGGCGCGCCTGCTGGAGGAGATCAGTTTCGACGAAGCATCCGAGCTCGCCTACTTCGGCGCCAAGGTCCTGCATCCGAGCACCATCAAGCCAGCCATGGAGGCGGGCATCCCGGTTCGCGTCCTCAATACCCTAAAACCCAAAATGTCGGGCACGCGCATTACGGCTTCCGGCAGTGGTGAGAGAATCATTCGCGCCATCGCCACCAAGAAGGGGATTACCGGTATTACGCTCTCCTCTCCCCGAATGCTGATGGCGCACGGGTTTCTGGCTTTCATCTTCCAGGTCTTTGATAAATACAGTACGGCGGTTGATCTGGTGGCCACCTCAGAGGTCTCCGTTTCACTCACGGTGGATGACGTGCGAAGCCTGGAGCTGATTCGCCGGGACCTCCAACCCCATTGCCGCGTCGTGGTGCAGAGGGATTTAGCCGTTATTTCGGTGGTGGGAAGAAACTTCCTTCATCAAACGGGCGTGGCGGGGCGGGTTTTCGGCGCCCTGCGGGAGATCAATTTGCTGATGGTTTCCTTCGGCGCCTCGGACATCAACCTGTCCTTTGTCGTCAAGCAGGCCGACGCCGATACGGCTGTCCGCCTGCTGCACCGGGAGCTTTTGGAACCTGCCACGGTTGCGCACCTCTAGCGGCGTTTAACCGGAACAGGTGATCCACAATCTCGGTGGGCATGACGGCAGGCTGCCTTCCGGCCCCCGCCTACTCGAAAATCACGGAATACACCACGCGGGCAAAAAACAGCGCGTAAAACAGGACGCAACCCAGGAGCCCCGCCTGCTGCCACCAGGGGGCCTGAAGTTGGCGAGGCAGGAACTTGCGATTGACGAGGAAAATCTGGATGCCGCCGATGACCAGAATGAACCCGGCCACGTTGGCTACAATCTTGAACTGCTCGAGCGGGTTCCCCACGCGAATGGCGAACATGGCGAGCACCGTGTAAACCGTCAGGATCGAGTAATAGATGGCCTGAATCTTGCCGCCGCGCCAGTCGCGCACCCGCTTGTTGCCCATCCACAGCACGTCGGTCACGGTTCGCACCAGGACGTCGGTGTTTCCCAGTTGCGTCGAAAAGACGATCCAGAATCCGTTCACCAGGGTCAGAATCCAGAACCCGGACCAGGCCTTATCGGCCAGGTATTGCGCCTGATAGACGCCCACGGCCATTCCCTCGAGCTTCGTCCCCTGCGGAATCATCCCCGCCGCCAGGTTCACGTTCAGATACATCCCCAGGAAAGCCCCGACGCCCCATAACCAGATCTGGTCGATGTGAACGTAGCGCCACCAGGCCTTCCAGCGCACCAGGCTCGCGGGCGTGACCTTGAAAATTTTTCCGAAGTGCGAGACCTCCACCTTGCGGCCTCCGATGGCAGAGGGAATGGCTCCGGTTCGCGCTCCCATCC
>JAPUME010000041.1 GCA_027294185.1 Acidobacteriota bacterium
TCCGTTACCGGTATCTGGATTTGCGACGCGGCCGGATGCAGCGAAACCTTCGTCTTCGCCACACCGCAGCGCTCAAGGTGCGGGAGGTGATGACGCAGAAGGGTTTTGTGGAAATCGAGACGCCTTTCCTGACCCGCTCCACCCCGGAAGGTGCTCGCGATTTCCTGGTTCCCAGCCGAACCTCGGAAGGGAACTTCTACGCATTGCCGCAGTCGCCGCAGATTTTCAAGCAACTGTTGATGATCGGCGGCTTTGACCGTTACTTCCAGATTGTGCGTTGCTTCCGGGATGAGGACCTGAGAGCCGACCGGCAGCCGGAATTTACACAGATTGATATCGAAATGGCTTTTCCCCAGCGCGACCTGCTGTTTTCAATGATGGAAGATTTGATGGAGACGTTGTTCGGTTTGATTGGAGAAAAAATCATCCGGCCTTTCGCTCGCCTGACCCATGCTGCTGCGATGGAAAAATACGGAAGCGATAAGCCGCACCTGGGCTATTCGCTCGAGTGGCGAACCATCTCCCTCGCCGAGCCCGAGCAGGAGAAGATTCGGCTTCAGCCTCCGCTCAAGGCGCTTCGGATTAGCGGCGGCGCTCGTGTCTCGCGCAGTCAACTGGATCGATGGCAGGACCTGGCGCGCACGAATAATATCGGCTGGTTCTCCTATTTGAAAGTGAGTGAGGGCGGAGTGGAATCTCCCTTGAAGAAAACCGTTGGAGAATCGGTGTGCGGGACGATGGCTTCCGCTGCCGGAGCTGAACCGGGTGATTTGGTGTTGCTCCTCGGCCGAAAACGGGACGCGGCTTCGGGACCCTCGCAGAGTCAACTGGATATTGCTTCGGGCGAGCTTCGCAACGAAGTGATCAATAAATTGGAGCTCAAAAGCTCGGGAAAATGGAATTTCTGCTGGGTTACTGATTTTCCCATGTTCGAGTATGACGAGCAGGAACGGCGATTCGTGGCCGTGCATCATCCGTTTACTTCTCCGCGCGAGGAGGACCTGGAGCGTTTGGAGTCCCAGCCGGAGACGGTCAAGGCGCAGGCCTACGACCTGGTGCTGAACGGCAGCGAAATCGGCGGAGGGTCGATTCGTATTCATCGTCGGGACATCCAAAACCGCGTCTTTCAGATGCTTGGCTTCACTGAGGAGCAGGCGCGCCAGAGGTTCGGATTCTTTCTCGATGCCCTGGAATACGGAACGCCGCCCCACGGCGGCATCGCTCTCGGCTTTGACCGCATCGTGACGCTCATGGCGGGGGAAGCTTCCATCCGCGACATGATCGCTTTTCCCAAGACGGCAAGCGGGATGGACCTGATGTGCCGTGCGCCGGCCGAAGTGGACGACTCGCAACTTGACGATTTGGGAATTTCTATTCGCAAGAAGTAGTCGGACTTCCTCTCGATTTGCACTCATGAGAAGAAAGGCTGGGTTGACCTTTTGGCTTGCATTCAAGTTTTAACTGATGCCGTTGCCAACAAGATTGCCGCCGGAGAGGTGGTGGAAAGACCCGCCTCGGTGGTGAAGGAGTTGCTTGAGAATTCGCTGGATGCCGGGGCGAAGCGGGTGGAAGTCGAAGTAGAATCCGGAGGACGAAAGAGGATTCGCGTCACCGACGATGGCTTCGGCATGGGCCCGGACGACGCCTTGCAGGCCTTCGAGCGCCATGCGACCAGCAAGATTCGCCAGGTGGAGGATCTGCTTGCGATCGGCACGCTCGGGTTTCGCGGCGAGGCATTGCCCTCCATTGCCGCTGTTTCCCGGCTGAATCTGGAAACGAAGATCGCCACGGAGACGACCGGCACGCGTGTTGAAATCTGGGGTGGGAAACTGCGCGATGTCCGCGAGAGCGCCCGGGCAGGTGGAACTGAAATCGAGGTTCGGGATCTGTTCTTCAATGTTCCGGTGCGCAGGAAATTCCTGAAGAGCGAATCGACCGAACTGGGCCATATTGCGTCGCTGGTGACTCATTATGCCATCGCCCATCCGGACAAGAGTTTCCTCCTGAAGACCGCCAGCCGGACTCTGGTCGATGTCTCCGCCGTGGGGGACCGCCGTGAGCGCGTGTTTCAGCTGCTGGGCAGCCAACTCCTGGAACAGCTCATCGAAATTCCGCCCGTGGAAAGGAGAATCTTTGATGCGCATTCTCCTGCAAGCGAGAAGGGCGAAGCAAGTGGGGAGGATTCGCCGGGTCTCATCAAATTTTCCGGATTCGTTTCCCGGCCGGAGGTTCAGCGGCTGAACCGGAAGCAGATCTTTGTTTTCGTAAACGGCCGGCTGGTGCGGGACCGCCTGCTCCTCCACAGTATTAACCAGGCCTATCGGAACATTCTCCCATCGGGAATGTTCCCGGTGGCGCTTGTCTTCCTCGAGTTGCCTGCGTCGGAAGTAGATGTGAATGTTCACCCGACGAAGATGGAGGTTCGTTTCCGGCGCACGAATTTCGTTCATGATTTCACGCACGATGCGATTCACCGGACTTTGGTTTCGGCCCGCCCCATCGCCCGTTTTCCCGTCAAGAAATCTTCCTCTGCCTTTCCGCCCGGAGGTGCGCCCTCCGATGCAGGTGGATTTGAAAAGCCCGCCCAGCACCAGGGCAGGGCGGCAGGCAGCTTTCAGTTGACCAACCCCACGGAAGCATCCCCAAGCGCGCGGCTGCCGCTGGAGGCGGCTGCGGCTCTTTCGGTCTATGCACCTTCCCAGGAACCTCGCGAGGGTGTAGTTTCTGGAGATTGCGGAAGTTCGCCGGCTGAGGCCCCGAGCGAGTCTCCTCTTCAAGAGGAAGCTCCGGAGGGGCTGAATCCCCTGGGGCAGGTGCAGGATAGTTTCATTGTGGCGGAAAATCAGGCGGGCCTTTGGAT
>JAPUME010000042.1 GCA_027294185.1 Acidobacteriota bacterium
GGAGATGCGACGCCGGGAGAGCTCTAATCCCGAACCAGCGCAGGAATCTCGACCAGCGGATCCTTGCGATTGGTGGGGCTGGGCTGAGGTTTCTGAGGGTCACGCCAGAAGTCGATCATGGCGACCTGCTGAACGCAAGTGACGGTACAGTAGGGAGCGCAGGATTTTTCCGTAAAGTACTCCCGTCGAATATCCTTCTTGGAATAAGTCTCCAGCGGCACGCCCGGATAGCCCCGCTGCTGTGAGCAGTAGTGTACCAGGCCGTTTTCGCAGATATAGAGATAGCGCCCACCCGCACGGCAACGCCATTTGTTCGGCAAGCCTTTGGCGATATTATTCTGAAAAAGGTTGATTCGGGAGTAGGAACGCTTTCCCATTTCCTTGATCTTAAGGAAAATGCCCTTTTCTAAAGGATTCAGGGGACGAAGCTGCCCGTCACCGTCGTGAATGATGCCGACCGTGCTCGTAAAACCCAGCTCGACGGCTCGGCGAGCGACCACCAGGGCATCTTGCGGATTGAGTATGCCGCTTCCGACCACCGAATTGATGTTGACACCGAATTCGGCATGCTCGGCAAGCAACTTCAACTTCTGGTCGAGCACCTTCAGACTTTTCTTGGAGACCTCATCCGGCATGAGGTTGTCGATGCTGATCTGCAACTGCTCCACTCCGGCCCGGTTCAGCCGCTGGATGCGTTCCCCCGTCAGCAGGTAGCCGTTGGTAATCAACCCCGCGATGATCCCATGTTTCCGAACCCGCCGGATGATGTCGTCAAGTTCGGGGTGCAGAAAAGGCTCGCCGCCGCTGATGGTGATGATGGTCGTGCCGAGCGCGGCCAGCAGGTCCACGCGCCGGAGCATGTCCGCGATGGGAACCGGCTTCGAATGGTCGTCGTACTCGTTGCAGTAGCTGCAAGCCAGATTGCAGCGGCGAATCGGGATCAGGTGAGCCAGGATGGGATGACCTCGGAAGAGCAAGCCTTTGCCGATCATCCGGAAATCACGGAGCCGTCGATGGACTGCGTTTCGTTTTCGCCGCAAAGCCAGCCGTGTCATGATGACGCGCCCTGCCCCTCTTGAGGCAAACTCTTCAAAAAAAGAATGACCCCTTTATGGGGCCCGAGCCCGGAAAATCCGAGCAGAAATACCCGGATGGTGAAATTGCCGCGCTAAAAGGCGAAATCGAGAATCGAAAAGCCTGCGAGAAATGCCCTCTGCAGACCCCCTGCGGGGAGCAACTAATTCGTCATTTTCAGCCGCGTGACATTCCCGTTGGCATTGATGCGAAACTTCGAACCCGGCAGATAGCGGTTCACCTTGACCGAAGTGTATTTGGCAAGGACATAGTCGCCGTTCGGCTCATGGAATCGCTGCTGTACCGGCAGCCAGGATTCTTCACTCACCCAAAGAGTCACCTTCTCAAGGCGGGCGGCGACTTCCGCCTCTTTGGGAACCAGTTCCAAAACCACCACGGCGTCTCCGTCTAATACCCTTTCTCCAGCCAATTTCAGATTGTACGATTTCAGCAAATCTCCCGACCGGGTCCCAAAACCGAGCAGTAGAAACTGTTGGAGCAAATCCTGATGGTCTTTCAGATCGTATTCCTGAATCTGATTGATCTTGGGAATATAAATTTCGGCTGAATTCTTCTTAAACAGGATCGTCTTCCGGTCGGGCTTTTCAAATCGGATCAGGATCTGCGGACTGCTGCTGTGGCGGAGGAAAATCTCCCCGGACTCGGTCGAGTGGTCATCCACAAGCACAGTAACCTTGGTATATTCAAGACTTGCCGAAAGGGTCTTTAATCTTTTCGACATCCGGTCCATTCGGTTCAGCACTTCCTTTAGACCGAACGGCACTCGCTCCTGGCCTCTCACCCGAGGAGCCAGGCTCGGGGCCCACGCCGTCGCCAGCGCGACCAGCACAACCCACCCCCGTCTTTTCAGCCAATGTTTACCCAAACTCAGCCTCACCACGGTCACTCCCATGCCTGCAGGGTGGACCGCCGTCGGAATACACGAACACGCGCCAGGATGCGGCCCAAGGCCGCCCCAATCCTCGTCCTGCAAAACAGGTTAGTCCTGTGTCGATTCTACCAGAACATCGTAGCCCACGACTACCCCCTGGGCGTTTTTGACGGGTGCGAAGCTTCTGAGCTTCAAGGGTCGAGAAAGCTGTCTTTCGAGGATTTCCTGGAGGATTGCGGCCACCGAAACCTGGCCGCGGGATTCAAGCAATTCGGCATCAACGCGGTAGAGAACCGCTTCCGGGGCGGCGGGGCTGCTTGCGAGATTGGAGCCGGGGTTCGCATTTTGGGTGGGGGATGCAGGTCGATCCCCGAGCCAACTGCGGGGCGTAAAAAAGATAAAGGCCAGGATCAATACGACCAATATATCGTACTGCCAACTGCCGCGCCGATAGGTCCAGAAGACGGCTCGGCCCACGCCTCTCCACACACTTCGAAGAAAGCTTGAAGACACACCACCCTCCTCTCGAAGGAGCGAGGCGGATCGAGAAAGGTCCTGGGCGTGAGTGCTTTCAGGCATGGAAATCAGTCGGCGACCACGTGTCCATCGCGGATCTGGATGATCCGTTCGGCGCCGGCGGCAACTTCCGGGTTATGCGTAATCACCACCAGCGTCTGCTCAAACTCGCGGTTCAGTTCTTGCATCATTTCGAGCACCATCCGGGCATTTTCCGAATCCAGGTTTCCGGTAGGCTCATCGGCCAGAATGATTTTCGGGTCACAGACCAGTGCTCGTGCAATGGCGACTCGCTGCTGCTCACCGCCGGAAAGCGTAAACGGCTTCTGATCCAGCTTGTCCTTGATCTTCAGCGTCTCGACGATTTTATCGAATCGGTGAGGATTGAATCCATTTCCCTGGATATGCTGGGCGATGGCGATGTTCCCACGGGCTGTGAGCGTAGGAAGCAGGTTGAACCTCTGAAAAACAAAACCGATCTTGTGGCGGCGGAAACGAGTTCGATCACCATCGCTCATTTCGGAAAAGTCATTTCCGTCGACGCATACCATTCCGCTCGTGGGGGCCGTCATGCCTCCCAGAATATGAAGAAGCGTGGATTTTCCACACCCGGATGGACCCATAATGGCCACGAATTCCCCGCGCCGGACTCGAAGGTCCACTCCCCGCAAAGCCGGCACATCAACCTTGCCCAGCCGGAATGTCTTCGTCAGATTTTCAGCTTCAATGATGGGTTCCAAACCAACACCCGAATCCCTTGCGAAATCTTACTACTCGTATCCCAAAGCGTCCACCGGGTCCGCGTGCGCGGCCCGCAACGCCGGGTAGATCCCTCCCAGCAACCCTCCCCCCAGGGCAAGTAACGAAGCCCAAATAGCCCACTCCACGGTCAGGAGAATGGCGATGGTCGGGGAAATTTCGGTAATGGCGCGCTTCGCGAAGATCGTGCCCACCACACCCGTGGCAATCCCCAGCAGGCACACGAGGGTTGTCTCCCTCAAAATCACGCTCATTATATACCCCTTCGAGGCGCCCAAAGATTTCAAGATGCCGATCTCGCGTGTGCGCTCCGTGATGGTCGTATACATGGAGAGAAAGATCACCAGAAAGCCGATCGACACGGCGACCGCAATCATAACGGCAATAAAGGAGTTCAATGCCGGCATGTTGTTCGAGGTCATCAGCGACATGTATTCCTTGATCGGCCGGACTTCGTGCTTGGGGAGCAATTCGCGAATTTCCTTCTTGACCAACTGCGTGAAGGAAGGGTCGGTACAGCGGACGTAGAAGATCGATGCCCGGTCCTTGGACCCGAAAAGGTCCTGTGCAGTTGCGAGGGGAATAAAAACGCGTGACCCTTTGCCGTGCTCGACGATGCCGACCAATCGGAAATCATGGCTCAACAGATTGATCGTCTGGCCGATCTCCACCTTGTGCGCTTTTGCATACCAGTCGTCCACGATCACATCGAATTTCCGCTCAAAGGGGCCTCCCGCATGGTAGACAAAGCCGCGGCTGACCCGACTGAAGCTTTCCATGTCGATTCCATAGATCAGATTCAACCCACCGGTGCCGCTGGCATTAAAGCTGATAAGCACGGGAGCCACCGCGT
>JAPUME010000043.1 GCA_027294185.1 Acidobacteriota bacterium
TTCCGGTTTTCTTTGAGGACCGCAATCAGGCGATCATCGCCGAACATCTCTCCCTGGTCGCTCGCCGCTTCCGGGACACCGTCGGTAAAGGCCACCAGAGTGTCTCCCGGAGCAAGCGTTACCTCCGCGGTGGAACAGGTCCAATCCTCAAACAATCCCAGCACCGTCGCGGTCGAGGTCAGCCGCTCGACGGCCCCGTCGGTCCGGAGCAGCAC
This sequence comes from Acidobacteriota bacterium, assembly GCA_027294185.1. Lineage (GTDB taxonomy): Bacteria > Acidobacteriota > Terriglobia > UBA7540 > JAPUME01 > JAPUME01. The sequence continues at coordinate 216 of JAPUME010000043.1, forward strand.
CGGCGGATTGTGGCCGCAGTTTGCGTACCGTAAACGGCGCGTCTGTTCCTCGTAGTATGCAAAGAAAAGAGTGACGAAGTAGTTTTCCGCCGTCGAGTCGTAGAAGAGCCGGTTCACCGTTTCGAGCATGCGCCCAATATCCTCACGGGCCACCGCGTACTGGCTGCGAAGATTAGCCTGGAGCGTGGCCATCATCAGCGCCGCAGAGATACCCTTCCCCACCACATCACCCAAGACCAGCCCCAACTCGCCGGGACCGAAGTCAAGAAAGTCATAGTAGTCGCCGCCGACCGCGCGAGCCTGGATGCAGCCGCCGGCGTAGTCGAGCGTCGCAATCTCCGGCTTCCTGCGGGGAAACAGTCTCCCCTGAACCTCGCGGGCGATTGACATTTCATGTTCCGCGCGCCGCTCCGCCTCCATCCTCTCGGCGATATTCTCTGCCAGGCCGATGCTCTCCAGGGCAATGCCGGCCTGGCTTGCCACAGAAGCCAGGAGCCGCTTGTCTTCGCGCGAGTAGGGTTCCTCGGAGAGCCGCAGGCCCAGGGCCACGAGACCCATCAACCGCTCGTCGCGACCCAGCATCGGCACCAAACACTCTGCATGGAGTGAAGCCAGGGTTGAGAGCTCACCACCGTCGCCGGTACCCGCCGGCGGCACATAGCAGGGACGGCCCCGGCGCGCGACTTCCCTGAGGGCGGGCAAGTCCGAAGGGATGGTTTCGAGACCACTCGGCACCCCTCCGAGCTCGGCACAGAAACTGCCATCACCGGTCTTCAGGTAGACTGCGAGAAAACTGGGCTGCAGGGCTTCCCGGAGATGACATTCGAGCAAGGTCACCAAATCCTTTCGGTTGGCTGCTGTCCTCGCCTTCTCCCCCAGGTCCTCCAGAATCAGCCGGGCGTCGTAGGCGCTGCGGAAGAAAGCTCGATCGATTCGACTCGTCACTTGCCTGCCAACCTGTCTCCCGGCCCAAACCGACAGCAGCCCGAACCCGGCTCCTGCAATCATTACCCCAGGAACCGCACTTTCCGGGCACGCCCACGGCTCAACGAGGCGCCACAGGAACGTGGTAAAAACTATCGTGATTCCCACAACAGCCCATACCAGCAGGATTGTGAAGCCCCGCTGAACCAGAAAATAGCGCGCACTTCTTTTCAGGAGCACCGGAAGTTCCAGGACCCGATGCTTTAGGACCGCATAGGCAAACGATAAAGGCAGCAGCCATTGAGCCATGACAACGGGAATGATGACCCAGATCGGTTGGTCCTGGAATCCGGCGCCGGTTGAGATCGCCACAAGTCCCACGAGCAATCCCGGTGTCAACGCCGCGACCGCACCATACACAATGACCCGCGCCTTGCGGCGGGCTTCGGCGGAGGGGGACCGGAGGCTTGTGCCCACGAGCGACCCCAGACCCAACCCGAAACCGCTAAAAGCATAAAATAAATATACGGCCCCCAACGGACCCGCCATAAGACTCTCCTCGGCTAATACCTCAATACTGCCCACACGCGACGAGAGCCACCACAAGGCGAAGGCAAATATCGCCCCCGTTACCAGATACCCTCTCTTCAGCCAGGGAACTCTCCGGTCCAGAGGCGAGGGGGCCGGAAACACCGCGAAGAAGTAGTAGAAGACACCGGGAAGGAATCCTCCCAACAACGTCGAATACGACAGGGCAAAGGCTCGCAGGGAGGGATGAATGGTGGCTTCCGGGACCGGGGGCCCGGCAAGGAAGCCCCCAAAAAGCAAGGCCAGCATCCAGGCATTCGAGTCGCGCACTCGGAAGAAAAGAACCACGAGCCCAACGGCCAGAAACGGGAGCGGATAGAAGCTGATGATCTTGAGCGCGGCAGCCTGGGCGGTGGTCAGAGTCCCAAAGGGCTCCGAGGGGGATCGCGGGCCCAGCCGAAAACTCAATTCAATCGGCTCGCTCTCTCCCGCGCGCTCCACCGTCAACCTCACCTCATCGCCCGGACGACCCCGCGTGACAATATTGTAGTAGGGGTCCATGGCGGACATCGGCTGCGCGTTGATGGCCCGAATGTGATCACCGGGTTGCAACCCTGCCCGGTGGGCGGCGGTGCCCTCCCTCACCTCGGAAACGTGAAGGCAGGAAGTCTTCCCGGAAAACTTGCAGGAGACACCCAGTCCCGCCGTGGGTTGCTGACGGATGTAGTACATCCAGACGGCGCTATAGAGGACCATCACGGCGCCAAACAGCGCCGCCGCTCCCATCAATATCGGTCGCGGAAGCGAGGTGAGTTTACGCATGGGATGAGGTTTTCATTATAAGCCCATCCAGGCGCTGCAGGGTTCCCACCCGTCGGATGCCGGCAGGCCCACCACTCCGAGGGGCGGGATCCAATTCCACAATTTGCGGGAATGATTGCGTTGAGAGATGGCTGGGAGCACAACCGTGCTGAACCTGGTGAAACCACTGGTGTTTCTTGCAGGTCAAATCAACAATGCAGATGCAAATCTATGAGCGCCCTCGACAACCGACGGATACCCCGCTCCGTCGGCCCACCATGGCATACGGTGTCCAGCACCTGATTAAGCAGCGCCCGGCGGCAGGGGTCCGTCGAGCACGAGCGGCGGGTGCTGGATGGGCGCATACGGATAGACGGCCACGCGGAGGTCGCCGCGGTGCTGCTTCTGCAGTCTTTCAACCACCTCCTGCCATTGCGAGGCGAAGCGTGTTCCCCCGGGGAAGCGGGTGCGGTCCCGCTGCTGCATGGTCCCGGTATAGACGATGAACTGGGAAGAGTTTTCAAGGGGGCTCAGGCGACGCCCTTTGGCATCCCAAAACAGCGCGTGCTCATAGCGCCAACGCTCGCCCATGTAGTGAAGCGATTCAAGACCGGGTGAGTATTGGGTGATCAGCACGACCGAGCCACCGTCGCGCAGTCCCCGCCGAGCCCAGCCCAACCCGTTAAAAGCCTGAGCATTCTGCGGGTAAGCGTTGATAATCACTACGTCGGCTCCTTCGGCCTGTTCGGTCCGATAGTGCCGGATGGCAGTGTGACAGGCCACGCGGTGAGACTCAATGACGTCTCCGGCAAAGATTCCCGTCACCTCGCGCCTTCCGTTGTAGAGAGTCTGGACGGTGAAATCGACACGGGCCAGTTGCGCGGCCTCTTCCATATCTTTCCGGCACTCATTCGTGTAGATTTTGGCCGCACCCACGGTACGGTTGTGATTCTGGCCCACCCCCGCGATGGTCCGGTGTATAAAATCGATCGACTCGGCCCAGCAGATACCGGGGAGAACGGCTTTTGCGCCGCCGCCGAAGCCCGCCGTGCCGTGAATCTTGATCCCGCTGATGCAGACTCTCAGGTCCGCGCGCGCGAAGTGGTGATTGATCTTGATGACGTTTCCGCGGCTGGTAGTCCCCACTTCCGTGACCTGTTCCCAGATATTGTGGTTCGCCCAGGGGAACCGCCCGGCCAGGTTTACTCCGAGCTTGCGGCTCACCTCCGATGCGTGCATGGGCTGGTGCGACCCGTAGGAGGTCAAAAGGAGTATCCGCTCCTCCGGGATACCGGCTGCCTTCAATTCTTCAATCACAATCGGAAGAATCCTGAAGGTCGGAGTGGGACGCGAGAGGTCATCAAAGGTGATGACGGCGTTCTGCTTCCCGGCAGCCAACTCTCGGAGAGGTTTCGTGCCGATGGGCTTTTGAATTTTGGCTCGTATCTCTTCGGGTGAGAGCACGGGGGCCGTGTTGCCCTCCATGTGATAAACACGCGTATCCCAGGAAGGCGGAAGCCAGAGATCTTCGGTAAGGTCGCCGTAGTGCTCGTGGGTGGAGACAGCAAACTTGCCGGACGGACCCGCCTGGAAGACGGGTGAGGCGCCCCCGGAATGGGCCGCGCGGGCCGTTGGCAATCCGGCCAAGGCCATGCCGCCCACGGCCGTGCCGAGGGTGGCGCTCAAAAAACCGCGTCGTGAAACTTTTCCCTTCCCCATGACATTTTCCTCCTTCAGCGCTCTTTTAGCTCACTTTCAGCCCACTTTCAAGTAGTCTCCGGAATTCCTTGCGACGGCTCCGCTTCCTCCCCACTTTCCTCTGCTTGAGCGCGTTCGACCGGTTCAGGCTGGCTTTCCTCTCCGACCCCGGCGAGTTCACGAAGAAAGGCAATGCTCTCGGCGGCAAAGGTGTCGGCATCGGGAAACAGCGGCCGCCAGATGGAGGCAGCCCGGGAAATCCCCGGCAGGGCATAACCGAAAGTCTCAACCACCAGACGGCCCCCGTAGCTGACCCTGTCGAGCGCGTCTTGAATCCCTTCCCAATCGATGTTCCCGGTGCCCGGAATGCCACGGTCATTTTCTGAGATGTGAACATGGGTGATCAGGAAATTGCAGCTTAAGATCGCCTGCGCCACGTCCTTTTCTTCCAGGTTGGCGTGGAAGGTGTCGAACAGGATTCCGATGCTCGGGTGGTCCACCTCCTGCACGAACTTTTTGGCGTCGGCGGCGGTGTTGAGGAAGTAGGTTTCAAAACGGTTGAGCGGCTCGACGGCGATGGATACTCCCTTATCTTCGGCCATCTTTGCAATTTCCTTGTAGCATCGGACGGCACGCTTCCATTCCCCCAGCCTGCGTGGCTTGCCGGAGATGAAGCCCACCGGAGAATAGAGGGGTCCGGCAATCATGTCGCAGCCGATTGCAGCCGCCACATCGATACACTTCCGAATGAACCCTACACCGGCCCGACGGGCCCGTTGGGAGTCCGAACCCAGATGGGCTTTGGGCGGAAGCGCCGCGCAGATGCTGACATCCAGCTCATGGTCGTCCAACAATTCCTTGACCTGATTCACCTTGAGCCGGTCCGGGTCGAGCAGGGGGATTTCGACCGTGTCATATCCCGCTCTCTTTACCTTCCTCAGCAAAGGATAGGTGGATCGCTTCAACGCCTCGGTCCACAAAAACAGATTCAGTCCCAGCTTGTTCGCCATCATTCGCTCCTCTCGCGGCGGAACATTCGAATCCATAGAATGGAAGTGGTCACGATCCCTACACGGTTTCTATTCCACCTGCTCCATCCAGTGCAACCCGGACTTGCCGGGCACAACGATATCGAGTCTCCCGTCCGCGTTCAAGTCCGTTACAACAATTTGAACGCCGGTGCCGACGCCGTCATCGTAGCTCAAGGTATGTTTCTCCCACTGGACCCGACCCCCCTCGCGGCTCAGTCGATACCAGTAAAGACCCAGTGGCTCGAAGGTGCCCGGGTCAATGTCGTGTGCGCGATAACGCTTGCCGGTCACGATGTCCCGCAGTCCGTCGCCGTCCAAGTCAGCCAGCGTCAACGCATGCGCCTGAGACCAGGTGTTGTCGATGACGTGAGTGACCCAGCCGATAAAGCCGTCCTTGTCCACCCGCTGTTCGTACCAGAAAACGCCGTAGGAGTGTCCCGCGCTGGCGATCAGATCCGATTTTCCGTCGCCGTTGACGTCGTAGGCATAGATTTGCCCCGTCTCACCATATTGCCCGCCCAGCCGCCAGACTGAATGGAATTTCCACGTGGGCTGATTTAGGTCCTCAGGTCCCTCGATCCAGCCGTTGGGAGTGAGGATGTCAGGCCGTCCGTCGCCGTTGACATCCCCCGCTCCGATGCCGTGCGCGTTGCCTCGTTTGCTTACCAGATGCCGCGACCATTCAACCCGTCCATCCTCGCCGCGCAACAGTTCGTACCAAGCCACCTCTTCCGTCCCGCCGTAGTTGGGGAGAATTTGCGTCGATCCGCTGCTGCCGCTAAGTTTCACCCGGCTGATAATCTCAATATTGAGTCCGTTTTCGATCCGGTGCCGCGGCCAAAGACCATCAGCGGTCTTGGGGTTCTCGTACCACACAATCATCTTCTGAAACCATGAGCCGGAAACGACATCGGGGTAGCCGTCATCGTTCACATCGATGGCGAGAGCGCCGAAGTCGTCGACATAATCGTTCAGCACAGGAATGGTGCGGAAACGGTGCTTCTTCCAGCCGGGGGCTTCGTACCAGTATTCACCCGAAATAATGTCGAGCCGCCCATCCCGGTTTACATCGGCCACGGCGCAGCTTTCCGCCCTGGTGTCACCGTCGATTACATGTTTTTCGAAGCGGGGAGTGGCTCCGGCCAACCGGAGCCCGATACAGAGACAGCTTGAGAGCAGGACGCACACAGCCGCGAACTTCCCGCCGCCTTCGGAACGCTTTTGCCGGTGAAACCGGGTTCTGTTGAGTCCTGCCATTGGAAAGGCCTGGGGCGGTAAAACTCCGCCTTGATATTTACAGGGTTTCGAATTAAGAGGTACCAGCGGAGCCGATTCTATCCGGTATTGGAGAAAGGCTCAACAGGAAAAGTTCCCTGCTTCGAGTCGGCGTATTCCTGATCCCTTCGGTCCCCGCCGCCATTCTCAAATTGTTCCTATTGTAAGGGAGTCCCTGCGATGCCGGACTGGATTGTCGATGCACACCACCATTTCTTCGACGTCGATCAGTTTGCCTACCCCTGGATGGTGGGCCCCGCAGCCCCGCTCGACCGCAACTACCTGCCGGAGCACCTTGAACCCCACCTTACTGCCCTGGGAGTCCAGCGCACCGTGCTGGTACAGGGCGGCGCAGAGCCGAACGACACGGCGTGGCTCCTGGAGCTGGCCGAAAAGCACGAATTCATCGGCGGGGTGGTCGGCTGGGTCGATTTGAGAGACCCCGAGGTGGGCAAGAGGCTCGATGAGCTGGCCAAGCATCCCAAATTCAAGGGGGTGCGCCACGTGGTTGAAGATGAACCGGATGTCGACTGGTTGATTCGGGAGGACGTGCTGCGGGGATTGTCCGAGTTGGCTCGCCGCGGCATTCCCTACGACCTGCTGGTTGATCCCAGGCACCTGCACTGTATGCGTGTTATCGGCGAGCGCGTGCCCGGGCTTCGCATGGTCATCGACCATATCGCCAAGCCTCCCATCGCCGAGGGTCTGCGAAACGGGTGGGCCCGGGACATGGCCGAGTTCGCCCGTAATTCCCAAATCTATGTAAAACTCTCCGGAATGATTACCGAGGCCGATTGGTCGAACTGGAAACCGAGCGACCTTGCGCCCTATGTGAGCCACGTCGTCGAACATTTCGGCTACGAACGGGTGATGTTCGGCAGTGATTGGCCGGTTTGCCTGCTGGCGGGAAGCTACGAGCAGGTTTTCAAGGCGCTTGTGGAAGCCCTGGGCCCCTTGAGTGATGAGGATCGAAAAAACGTTTTTGGCCGCAACGCTTGCCGTTTCTACGGCATCGCATAATCGTTGGCTCCTGCGTCCCAGCGTGGCCCGCAGACGCGCATTGCACATCACAACGCCTATTGGCTAGAATCAGGGGACACTATTAGTTCAGGGTGATATCGTAACGATGACTTTTAAGAGACGACAAGGAGAAAGCATGGCTCCACTTCAACGAATAGCTTTGGCAGCGGTGATTTTCTTGATGGGGACCGGCTTTGCCTTCGCCTCCCAGGGAGCGAACGGGTCCGAGGAGTTGCGCCGCACCATTCTCCTTTTCGTGCGCGAATGGTATGGCCTGCCTGAGGAGGTCAAAATCGAGGCCAGCGCGGTTCAGGAATCGCACCTGCCGGATTTTCTGGAAACTCAGGTCACCATGGACGACGGCAAGGGCAAACGTTCCTACTCCTTCTTCGTCTCCCGGGACGGGCGGTATTTGATGGAGGGGGTCTTTCGCCTCACCGCCCATCCTGAAAACGAAGTCCTGCAAACCATGACCGTGGACGGTGAACTCTTCGAGGGACCGGCCTCGGCCGGGGTGACCATTGTCGAGTACGCCGACCTGCAATGCGGGGCGTGCGCCAAGATGCACACCTTTCTGAAGAGCCAACTTCTGCCGAGATTCGAAAACCGCATCAAGATCGTTTACAAGGAATTCCCCCTCCCCCAAGTCCACGATTGGGCTCTCCAGGGGTCCATGGCCAACCAGTGCGCCCGGGAAGCCGGCCCTGAAGCGGCACTTCGCTTCCGTGACCTTATTTTTGCCCACCAATCGGATATCAATAAGGAAAACGCCCGAGACAAGCTTCTCGAATACGGCGAACAGGCCGGCGCGGACCGGGTCCCCCTGGCTCAATGTCTCGATTCCAAAGCTACTCTCGCCCACGTCCGGCGCTCTATGGCGGAAGGCCGCCGCCTGGCGGTGAGGAGCACTCCGACGCTCTTTATCAATGGAAAGAGATTTACGGGGAGTTCTACGGCAGCCGTCCTTTACCGCATGGTGACGGATGCCCTGGCGGCTTCGGAAAAGTAAGGAACGACCGGCGCCCTCAGGACTCCCTGGCCGTACGCGCTTCCTCTTTCCGCCATACCGAGGGCAACAGGAAGAACAGGCCGGCAAAATAGACCAGACACAACACTCCTCCGTACCCCAGGGCAACCCGCGCTCCCAGGACTTCAGCCACAGCCCCCGCCTGAAGGCTTCCCAGCGGGGCCAGTCCCAAAAGCGAAAGGTTATACATGCTCATCACACGGCCTCGCATACGGGGCGGCGTCAGACGTTGAATGCTCGTGTTGGTCACCGCCAGCGTCCCGACCATGGCCGCTCCCAGGACGGCAAGCAGCCCGAACGAGAGCCAAAAACTCCCCGACATCGAGAACCCCACCAGCGCCAGCGAGAAGGTCATGGCGCTCGAGGTA
>JAPUME010000044.1 GCA_027294185.1 Acidobacteriota bacterium
AGAATCGTTGTCGGGTGTTTCTGAGGGATGAGCTTTCAAAGCAGGATTAATTTAGCACTAACACCAGTGGAGGGCAAAATTCCCTGCAGAAAAATGGGCATGGCCCCGGGGTGGACGCGTTCGCTTCGGGCGGAAGGCTTCTTGATTTGCCCCTTACCCGCGCGGGCCGAGGGTCCGGTCAAGGTCGAAGGCGGCGCTGATCAGCGCGAGATGGGTAAACGCCTGCGGGAAGTTCCCCAGGGCTTCACCCGATGAGCCGGTCTCTTCCGAATAGAGGCCCAGGTGATTGGCGTAGCCGAGCATCTGTTCAAACATCAATCGTGCACTTTCCAGCCGAGGCCGGTCTTTGCGTCCGGCGCGGGTGAGCGCCTCGACCAGCCAGAAGGTGCAAATGTTGAAAGTCCCTTCACTCCCCGACAAACCGTCCGCCGTCTCCTCCACGTTGTAGCGGTAGACCAGGCTGTTCGACACCAGGCCTCCCCGGGCGGGCGATTGATTGATGGCATCCAGAGTCTTGAGCATTCGAGGGTCCGTGGGCGACATGAAGAACACAAGAGGCATGATAAGGTTCGAGGCGTCCAGGGATTTGCTGCCGAAAAACTGCACAAAGGCCTGCCGTTCTCGATTCCAACCCTTGCTCATGATGGTCTCGTAGATCTCGTCCCGAATCCTGAGCCATCGCTGCCGGTCGGCCGGGAAGGAGCGTTTGTCGGCCAGCCGCAGTCCGCGGTCTATCGCCACCCAGCACATCACCTTGGAATAGACGAAGTGTTGCCGCCCTCCGCGAACCTCCCAGATGCCCTCGTCCTTGTCCTTCCAGTGATCGCATACCCAGTTGATCAACCGCCGCAACTCCCGCCACAGGTCATAAGAGATCGGGTTTCCGTACTTGTTGTACAGGTAGACGGAATCCATCAACTCCCCATAAATATCCAACTGCAGTTGGCTGTGGGCGTCGTTTCCCACCCGAACCGGCCGCGAACCACGGTAGCCCTCCAGGTGGTCCAGGTTCTGCTCGGGCAGGTGATGAGCCCCTTCGATTCCGTACATGATCTGCAGAGTCCCTTCCTTTCCCAGCTCACGGGTGCGCGCGTGCAGCCAGGTCATGAAGTGCTCCGCCTCGTCGGTGAAGCCGATGCGCAGGAACCCATAGAGGGTAAAAGCCGCGTCGCGCATCCAGGTGTAGCGGTAGTCCCAGTTGCGTGAACCTCCGATGCTTTCCGGCAGGCTGCAGGTCGGAGCCGCAACAATGGCCCCGGTAGGGGCATAGGTCAACAATTTCAGAGCCAGTGCCGAGCGACGCACCATCTCCCGCCAGCGCCCGGTATAGGTGCATCGGTTGATCCAACGGCGCCAGTAGTTCACAGTCTCCCGGAAAAGCTCGGTCGCTTCATTCTCGGAGAGAGGCGATCCGCAGCCGCGGCTGCCCGGCAAGTCGCGCAACACAAAGACCGCACTCGCCCCTTCGTTGAGGGCAAATTCGGCCGTGACACCCTTTCCCGAGGCTTTCAGCGGCACACGCGTGGCCAGCCCCAGGCTCCGCTGCGGGCTTCGGAAGCAGACTCCGTCGGCGGAGATGTCCATCTCGTGCTCATCCCGCGCGTAGTTGAACGCCGGGAAGCACTCCAGGCGGAACTTCATGGAACCACGGACCACGGTGACGCGCCGGATCAGCCGATGATGGCCGATTTCTATTTTTTCAGAGCCGACGGGCATGAAGTCGGCGATTTCGCCGACTCCCTGCGGGGAATAGAAACGGGAGATCAGGACGTTTGTATCAGGCCAGTAGAACTGCTTGTGATTTGCCCCATCGGTCACGGGGCAAATCTTGAAGCGTCCGCCTATTTTGTCGTCCAGAATCGCGCAGAAAACGCTGGGGGAATCGAAATGAGGCAGGCACAGCCAGTCAATCGACCCATCCATCCCCACCAGGGCCAGCGTGTGCATATCGCCGATAATTCCATAGTTTTCAATAGGTTGATAGGCCATCGACTCGGGGTCCCCGTCTCCGCACTAATGTTCAGTAACCTGATCGGATACGAACAGTTTTGCATTGAGATTTCACACGCGGTCTCCGCGCGTGCCAGACGAGTCTAGCAGGCCCCACCCTTGCATTACCACTCTTTCTTGAACCTTTGGCCGGCAGAGACCAAGGAGTCCGATTCCTGCTTAGGATGGTTTTGAGAGAATAGTTGTCAGGAAGGAATTTCGGACGAAGGTAATGTTCACGTGCGCTTCTTGGAGCCGGCTTCCAGGGTCAGGAGAACTGAATGGATCGTCTCAACGGGAAGGGAAAGATGTATGGATTCATGCTCTGATTCCAGGTCGAATAGGACACTCTCGCCACGTTTTTCAATCCTGATCCGCTCTCTTGAATTCTGCATCTCCACCAACACAAAATCGGGAAGGTCTTGAAGTTCCTCGGAGGCGGCAAGCATTGCCGGCAAGAAAGGCTTGATCTCTGCGTTCGCCTCTTCCAACACATCGTCAGGCATCATCTTGAGGCCCCAGGGGAGCAATGCGGCGGGAATCGTAAACCGCAGGTGATGTCCGCCCGCGTATTTCTCTT
>JAPUME010000045.1 GCA_027294185.1 Acidobacteriota bacterium
TGATCGCCCTAAGTCTTCAGGTGGAGCTGGTGGCCGAGCAGGCCGTGAAATCTCTGGAGCCTTCGGTTTTCGCCAAGTTCGGCTTCAAACTTGCCCAAGCCTTCAATAACTTTTACCATCGCTACCACGTCCTGACCGAAAAGGATGAGGAGCGGCAACTCTTCCTTCTTTTTGTCGTACAACTCGTCTCGACGAGTCTCGCAAAAGTGCTCGACCTGCTTGGAATTCGAGTGCCTGAGAAGATGTAGGTGGGTTGCGGGTCGATCGGAGGTTTCAGCCCTCAAGTGGCAAATCTGCAAACGTGATGATCCGGCCTTCGCATGGGTGAGACCCTCACCGGTAATCAGCCGAAGCAATTCGCGAATGTTTGAAAGCAAGGAATGTTTCAGGCGGGAAACAGGAGTTTCCTGAACTCTTCTTCTTGCGTTCGATGAAGCATCGCCAGGATGGTGTCTTCTTTCTCGAATGTTGTGTCGCCACGCGGCAGGATGGCTTCTCCCCGGCGGACGATGGTGACCAGGTTGCAGTCCTTGGGCCAGTCGATTTGCTTCAGCCGCTTTCCGATCACAGAGGAGCGGCTGTCGAGCCGGTACTCGACGAGTTCCACCCCGCAGGTATGCAAGTCAAGCAGAGTCCGGAAGTTCGAGGTCGGGAGTTCGTTCTCAATCACGTTGGTGATGATGGCGGTCGAGCTCACCGTGGTATCGACCCCCAGCCGGCGCATGACAGTCTCATTCTTCGGGTTCTTGACTCGTGCGACGGTTTTCGGAACTCCGAAACGAAACTTGGCCACCTGGCAGGCGATCAGGTTGTCCTGATCGTGGTTGGTCACCGAACAGAGGATGTTGGCGCGGCTTGCGCCGACTCTTTCCAGGGTTGCCGGCGCGGACCCGTCTCCCACGATTACCGGGCAGTCGATTTGCTGGGCCACCAACTCGTGAACTGCCGGGTCGCTTTCAATAATGGTTACTTCATGGCCGCCCTTGAGAAGGTCACGGGCAAGATAGAATCCCACCAGGCCGCCGCCAACGATGATGACGTAAAAAGAGCCGTCGTGCGCCTCAATCGGGCGGACTTTCACCCGCGACGGACCCGGGCTGGCAGGCGGTTTCATCATCTGCGCAATGGCCTGGTCGGTGCCTGCTGAGCCTTCCAGCCATCCGACGAGGATTTGCGCCCCCGCCACCGTCAAAGGCAACCCTTCGATACCCAACTCGTGAAAACTGGCTTCTCGATCCGGGTCATAAATGATGGCCAGAACTTTGGGCACATTGAAAATGACCTTGGCGATTTGGGCGACCATCAGGTTGGTGTTTTCGTCACGCGTCAGGGCCAGCAGGACGTCGGCCTCCTCGGCCCCGGCTTCCCGCAACAGATCCTCATCGGTTGCATTTCCCGACAAGGTGCGGACCTTTGAATCCCTCTCAAATTTTTCGAGGATCTGGCTCTCTTTGTCGATGACTACCAGCTCGTGAACATCAGTGTCCAGCCTGCTTACGAACTGCCGCCCCACGCGACCGTAACCGATTACGATTATCTTCATCGAAATTCCTTACTTGCCCAGATTCATCAGCAGCCGAGTCAGCGTGGGCACGCCGACTCCGGTGGCCCCTTTTGCCATATAAGGTTTCTCTTTGTTTGTCCAGCGCGTCCCGGCAATGTCGAGGTGGGTCCAGGGCGTTCCCTCGGCGAACTCGCCTACGAACATGGCGGCGGTAATGGCCCCGCCGTAACGCCCGCCGGTATTGGCCAGATCGGCGATCACGCTCTTATACTGCGGCCGATACTCGTCATCAAGCGGCATTTGCCAGAATTTTTCCCCGGCCTGGCGGGCGGCATCGAGCACTTTGTCCACCCACTCCTGGTTCCAGCCGAAAACGCCCGTGGTGATGTGGCCCAAAGCTACCATGACCGCGCCGGTCAGCGTCGCGGCATCCACCAGATGAGTACAGCCGAGCTGTCGCGCATAGGTCAACGCGTCGGCCAGAAGGAGGCGGCCCTCCGCGTCGGTGTTGAGTATTTCGATGGTCTTGCCTGACATGGATACCTGGATGTCGCCGGGTTTTTGCGCCTTACCGCTGGGTAGATTTTCCGTGGCGGGAACGACGGCGGTGACCCGCAGGCGGGGCTTCAGTTGCGCGATGACCTGCATGACCGCAAGCATCGTGGCGGCCCCGGCCATATCTGTCTTCATCTCATGCATGGAGTCAGCCGGCTTGATGGAGATGCCGCCGCTGTCGAAGGTAACTCCTTTTCCGATCAAACCGATGACGGGGGTTTCGGGGGCTCCTTCAGGTTCATACTTCACGACGATCAATTGAGGCGGCTCTTCGCTGCCCTGAGCGACGGAATAGAAAGCCCCCATCTTGAGAGCCTGGATCTTCTTCGGACCGAAGACTTCCACCTTCAGGCCGTGACTCGTGGCCATGGCCTCGGCTTTTTGGGCCAGAATGGTGGGGGTCAGGTTGTTCGAGGGTTCGTTGACCAACTGCCGAGCCCAGTTTCGCGCCTCTCCGATGACACGCCCCCGCGTGATCTGCTCCTGGACGGCCTTCTTGTCGATGCCTTTTCGGGCGAACAGGACGACGCGAGATATGGCGCGCTTCGGTTCCTTGTCGGTATCGGTCCGGTAGCTTTCAATGTCGAAGTCTGCCAATAATGCGCCCTCGGCCGCCGACTGTGCAGAGGGTGCATCGCCCTCTGTCTGCCCGAGGACCCAACCGAATTCATGAATCCCCCGGCTCCGAAGGAATCGCGTGGCGGCTCCGGCCAATTGCCGTTCCAGTGCGCCGCTGAATTTCTCCTGTTTTCCGGCTCCCACAACCAGCAGGCGTTCCGAGGCCAGCCCTTGCGGACGGTGCAGCAGAACACATTCAAAAGTTTTGCCGGTCAACTCGCCGGAACTTTTCAGTTGACCAAGCAATTCCTGGGTTTGAGATGGCAGGAATGCGGCGGTGCCGCTCCTGGGGGGATCATCCTTGAAGGCGAAAACCGCCAGCGCAGGAAGGGTTGTTTTTTCAACGGATTCAGTGCGAAGTTCTAATTCCAATTTCCATCCTTTCTATATTCCGGGGTTTTTCATAAAATTGAGAAGCCCGGAATTCATCTCCTTTGATGTTCGCGCATCGCCTGTTCTGCCTCGCGGTCGATGGTCTTGCGCCGCAGAGTCTCCCGCTTGTCACGGACGTGTTTCCCCTTGGCCAGGGCGATCTCACATTTTACGAAGTTTTTCTTCAGGTAAAGCTGCGTGGGAATCAGAGTGAGGCCCTTTTCGCG
>JAPUME010000046.1 GCA_027294185.1 Acidobacteriota bacterium
GACGCTGACCGTGGCGCTCACCCGCTCACCGGTGTCCCGGTCCTTGACGATGATGTTCAGCGTGGCCGCATCCGGCCCCGGGTCGGTGGTAGGAGGAGGCTTTGGATATCCCTTGTCAATTTCCGAGGGGCGATGCGCCGAGGCCGCGGCAAAGATTACAAGCATCACCACGGCCACAATAGCCGATCTCATTACGTTCCTGCCTCTCGTCCAATGTTCAGCGTTTAACGTTTAACATTTCACGTTTAACATTCAACGTTGGGGTCAAAACCCGACGGGACGAATACTGAAAGTCGCTGAAAATGTCTCTCCCGCTGCGACGCTTTTCATCTCCGGATAGAATCCCCGATGATGCATGTTGAAGGCATTGGGAGCAGCCGTCCAGGGCTCGATGCAGAGAAAGTTCTTTCCTTCCGGAGCGTAGATCACCACCACATCGTATTCCTTATCCAGAATCACTTCGATCTTTTCCCGCTTTCCTGTAACCGCGAAATGAGATCGTCCGTCTTGCGCGGCGAGGGTTCCGAAAAAAACATTGTCGAGAGAACGCCCGGCCAGGGAGATGTCATCCGGATGGGGAAATTCATCGGTTACAGGAGCTCGCCTGGGGGCGCTCGTGAAACCACCCGGATAGGACCATCGTTCACGGGCCGCCAGTCGCAAGCGCCATTCATCCCGGGGCGCATCTGAAAGCTGAAAGTAGGGGTGGAATCCGAATGCGATCGGCATCGCCTCTTCGGCAAGGTTCGTGACTCGCATCCCGACTTCGAGTTGCCCGTCTTTCAGCCGGTAGGTCATCTCCAAAGTGTGAGCGAAGGGAAACTGCGCCATCAGGTCGGGATAGCGGTAGAAATCGAGCCTGCTGACGAGATAGGCCCCCTCGGCATCGGAGGCGCCGCTTTTCGCCACCTTCCAATACGGGCTCCAGATCAGAAGTCCGTGGAGGATACGGTTGTTCGAGTCCCGGTGCAGATTGCCCAGGGCATTGTTGAAACGATACTTCTTCCCGCCGACGTAATACTCCTCCCCGTCGATTCGGCTTACCCAGGGCGAGAGGAATGGGTTTCCGGCGAGGATTTTCCTTTCGCGCAGTTCACCCAAAGGCGCGGGGCGATAAAAAATGTTCTTGCCGCCGGCCAGGAACTCGTAGGCAACGTTCCCAACCTCCGGAGCAATCGAAACCTGCTGGTTGAGCTTTTCATCGGAAAGACGGAAAGTCGCCACGCCCTCGACCGTTCTTCGCTCTAGCGAGTAACGATTTGCCGACCGCGCCGGGACGCTCAACATCAGAGGAAATACCAGCAGAAAAATGATGGGCCGGATACGCATTCGATTCGCCACCTCATTTTGATTCTTGCCACAGGCGCCGGGTGCAATTCCCGGCAGCAGGGTTAGGGAACCACGCCCGCCGCGCGGAGCATCTCTTCTCTTTTCGCCTTGAACTCGGTGCCCGGCATCCAGCGAGGAAGCTCTTCCTGGTTGGCCACCTGATACCCGACCTGGAACAGGAGCCGGACATCTGTGACCACGCCGCTCAAATCCCAGTCGGACCTTACCTCATCGGAAGGCTTGTGGTAATCCTCGGCGGTATATTTTTCCCGGACCTCGAGTCCCCACCCTTCCGGCTTGCCGACATAATCCACACCCGACTCGGCGTAGAGGGCCGGGACACCCTCCTTGGCGAACTCGAAATGGTCGGAACGGTAGAAGTAACCTTTCTCGGGTTCCGGGTCGGGGCGCACTGTCCTGCCCTGGCGGCGGGCAATCGTCCTGACGGTTTCATCGAGCGTCGAGTTCCCCAACCCGATGACGGTGATGTCGGTCGTTTCCCCCCACATGTTCATTGAGTCCATATTGATAACGGCAGCGGTTTTCACCAGAGGATAGACGGGATTTGCAGCATAGTATTTCGAACCGAGCAGCCCGCTCTCCTCCGCCGTAACCGCCATAAAGAGGAGGGAACGGCGCGGGGGGATTTCGAGAGCGGCGAATGTCTCCCCCAGCTCCAGCAAGGCCGCCGTGCCGGAGGCGTTGTCGACCGCCCCGTTGTAAATGGAGTCGCCGCGCAAGGGATTCCCTACGCCCAGGTGGTCCCAGTGGGCGACGTATGCCACATACTGATCTCGAAGCACGGGGTCGGAGCCTTCGAGCTTCGCAATGAGGTTCGATGAATCCAGGGTGCGTATCTTATTGCGAAGCTTGATCGAAGCTTTCAGTCCCAGCGGCACAGGCTGGAAATCGGGGCTTGCCGCCTGCTCCTTCCATTTGTGAAATCTCTTGCCGGCCATCCGAGCTAATGCCTGGCCGGCCTTGAGACTGAGCCAACCTTCCACGGCGACCCGTCCGGCGTTCTTGTCCGGTGTCATCAGGTCGAACTGCTCCCCGCTCCAGCCGCTCGAGACCACCTCCCAGGGGTAACCGGCGGGTCCGGCCTCGTGAATCACCAGGCATCCGGCGGCGCCTTTCTCAGCGGCAATCTCAAACTTATAGGTCCAGCGGCCGTAGTAGGTCATGGCCTTGCCGCCGAACATGTTCTCATCTTCCAGAGGCGGGTCATTGACCAGCATCACCAGCACCTTGCCCTTGACATCCACTCCCTTGTAGTCGTCCCAGCCGTATTCGGGCGCCACCGTGCCGTAGCCTACAAAGACCAGCTCCGCATCCATCTCGGCCTCCTCAGCGACGCGCTTGGTCCAGGCCATGAAGTCGGTGCCGTAATCGAGAATCACGCTGGTTCGCGGCGAGGTGACACTCAGCCGGACGTTCGGATTCGCTGTGATGCCCACCAGCGGAACCTTCTGGCGAAAGCCGCCTCCCTCCGCGCCGCCCTTGAGTCCCATCTCCCGGAAGCGCCCCTCGAGATAGTCAAGGGTAAGCTGCTCGCCGCGCGAAGCCGGAGCTCGTCCTTCGAATTCATCCGAGGCCAGGCGCGTGATGTCCTTCAACAGGTCCACCGCAGCGATGCTCTCGAGCGCGGAGGCCGGAGGATTGGCGGGGGGCAACGGAGCCGAGACTTCTCCTTTGCCGCAGGAACCCTGGACCAGCAGAAAAACTGAAAATACCAGCGCGGAAAGCCGGCGCGTCCTCATTCAGTGCACCTCGAATCCTGAATCTGTGGAAAATTCACGGCCAGTATACACGCTGCCGCCTCGACCCGGTAGCCCTTCCAAAACTCAACCATTGGACGGGAACTCATTCGGAGATACAATGACAGGCATTCCAGGCTGGTGAGTCTGCCATACCAATATCTCAAGATTGGTGCCCGACGGGAGCAACCCATGTCATTGACTTCGTCCCGATGGAAGCCTTCACGAAGGGAATTCCTAAAGACAGGGGTCGCCGCCACACGGCCCCTGTTAGGAGCCGCGCGTAAAAGGAGGAAATAGATGAAAAGACTTTTATGGATCATCCCCCTGTTTGGGTTTTTCATTGCGATTCCAACCCTCGCGCAGCGGGATTTCTCAAGCGTCGAAATCAAGGCCACCCACGTCAAGGGCAACATCTACATG
>JAPUME010000047.1 GCA_027294185.1 Acidobacteriota bacterium
CCGGCCGCCGTCGAGGCACAGAAGCTCCTGACGCAGACCGAAAGCCAGATTTCCAGGCTGCAGAAAGCCGAAACAACGGCGCAGTAGCGCCGCCTCAAGGTACACGGGGCATTGCCCGAAAGGGAATCCCCGGGTGCACCTTTCGCCTCACCTCTCAAATTTTCAATTCATAAAACCAACCCGGCAGGTGTCGAGGCGATTCCTGAGGATTCTTCAGGGTGGGCTGGGGAACCGGCAGTAGGCTATTCGCCTATGGGGTAGGGGCCGATAGGGTAGGGGTTAGACATCCAGGTTCTTGACGTCCAGGGCGTTTTCTTCGATGAACCTTCGGCGGGGCTCGACGACGTCACCCATGAGGGTGGTAAAGATTTGGTCGGTTTCGACGGCATCTTCCACACGCACCTGCAGCAGCGCGCGCTCTTCGGCGTCCATCGTAGTCTTCCAAAGCTGGTCGGGGTTCATCTCGCCCAGGCCCTTGAACCGCTGCACGGTGAGGGTCCTCTTGCCGGCATTGACGAGGTGCTCCAGAAGCTCCCCGCGGCCGTCCATCTTGACTTTCGTTCCGTTCAGTTCGATCACGAAAGGCGGGCGGTCGTGCTTGTGGACCCGCCGGTGGAGAACCAGCAAACGCTTGTAGTCAGCCGAAGAGATCAGTTTCCAGTTGACCTTTCCCTTACGGGCGGTTGCCGTTTGAAAAGTGAGCGCGTACTTTCCGTTTTCCTTTTCCCGTTCCTTGTCCTTGTCCTCATCCTCATCGCGCGCAACCGACCCCGTCAGGCCCGCGGCCTTCAATCGTTTCCCCAGTTGTTCAAGCCGCGCAGGCTTATCAAATTCCGCCTTCTTTTCCACTTCCATCCGCAGCAGGGCGTCCACGACCCGGGAATCGCCCACCCTCCTTCGCACCTTCGAGAGCAGCTCAACGTATTCCGTCAGGGCCATCAGAAAGTTTGTCAGGTCGCCTCCTTGAAGCCGAACCTTTCCTTTCCCGTCGCCAACCTGCAGGGTGTGGTCTTCGGTGGCGCGGCGCATGAGCTCCCGGCGGAACTCCTTCTCATCCCGGATGTAGCGCGACGCCTTGCCCTTTCGAATCAGGAAGAGCGGGGGTTGGGCAATATAGATATGCCCGCGCTCGATCAGCTCCGGCATTTGGCGGTAAAAAAAGGTCAGCAGCAGGGTGCGGATGTGGGAGCCATCCACGTCTGCGTCGGTCATGATGATCACCTTGCCGTAGCGGAGCCTCGAAGCGTCGAATTCGTTCTTGCCGATTCCGGTGCCGAGGGCGGTGATCAGGGCGCGAATCTCCTCGTGGCCCAGCATCTTGTCGAACCGTGCCTTTTCGACGTTGAGTATCTTCCCCTTCAAAGGGAGGATGGCCTGGTAGCGGCGGTCCCGTCCCTGTTTGGCCGAGCCTCCGGCCGATTCTCCCTCGACCAGAAACAGCTCGCAGCGCTCGGGGTCGCGCTCCTGGCAGTCGGCCAGCTTCCCGGGCAGGCCCCCGGAATCGAGCGCCCCCTTGCGTCGGGTCAGTTCACGGGCTTTGCGCGCAGCCTCACGTGCGCGTGCGGCCTCGATGGCTTTCGAGCAGATGTGCCTCCCCAGGGCGGGTGTTTTCTCGAAGGCAGCCATCAGCCGCTCGTAGACGAAGCTTGCCACCGCGCTCTGAATGTCGCTGTTCAGCTTCCCCTTGGTCTGGCCCTCGAACTGCGGCTGCGGAAGCTTCACGCTGATGACCGCCACGAGCCCCTCCCGCACGTCCTCGCCCGTCAGGTTCTCCTTGAGATTCTTGAACAGGTTTTCCCGCTGGCCGAAATTGTTGATGGCGCGCGTCAGGGCCGAACGGAAGCCGGAAAGATGGCTGCCGCCGTCGACCGTATTGATGTTATTGGCAAACGTGAAAAGCGTCTCCGCGTATCCGTCGTTGTATTGAAGGGCGAACTCCACGCTCAAACTCTCGCGCATCACCTCGGCGTAGACGGGTTTCGGGTGCAGAACCGACTTGTTCTTGTTCAGGTGTTTGACGAATTCCGCAATGCCGCCGCTGTACTGGAACTCGTGCGACTTGCCGGTGCGCTCGTCCTGGATGGTGATCTTAAGACCCTTGTTCAGGAAAGAGAGCTCGCGGAGGCGCTGCGAGAGCGTGTCAAAGTGGAAATCGATTTTTGGGAAAATCTTCGGGTCGGGTCGAAAGCTGACCCGCGTGCCGCGTTGCTTGGTCTTCCCCGCGCGCTTCAGAGGCGAGAGAGGAACGCCGCGCTTGTATTTTTGATGGTAAGTGAATCCACCCCGCCAAATCTCCAGCGTTAGCCACTCCGAGAGCGCGTTGACGACCGAAACCCCCACCCCGTGGAGGCCGCCGGATACCTTGTAGCTATTCGTGTCAAACTTGCCGCCGGCATGGAGCACGGTCATTACCACCTCGGCCGCCGAGCGTCCCTCCTCCTTGTGCGTGTCGACCGGTATGCCGCGACCGTTATCCTCCACCACCATCGAGTCATCAGACTTGATCAGCACGGAAACGGTGTCACAGAAGCCCGCCAGGGCTTCGTCGACTGAGTTGTCCACGACCTCGTAAACCAGGTGATGCAAGCCCTGCTCGCCCGTCGAGCCGATATACATGGCGGGCCGCTTGCGTACCGCCTCCAGATCACCCAATAC